>CAZQET010000200.1:0-5082 GCA_964591825.1 uncultured Conexibacteraceae bacterium | reverse complement strand
CCAGCTCGGACACGGCCGCCGGGTACAGCGGCAGGTTGGCCCCGGTGCCGGCCCCGATGTCGAGCGTCCGACCGCTGGCGGCGGCGAGGACCTCCTGCCTGGTCGCCCTCAGGCCGGCCTCTTCCGTACCGGCCATGAGGCGATCGTAGAGCTCGGTAAAGAGCCTTCCCCATGTCGCGTCGTAAATCCTGCTCATCGCTGCTCGGTCGTGTTACGCAGCCTCGCGCCCGGCGGTTCGATCCGCGGAGCGGTCGTCCTCGCGCGCGACCCGCTCCTCGTAGGCGTGACGGGCGCCGTGGTCGACCTCGGTCATCAGCTTGTCGACCTTCATCAGCCGGCCCAGGCCCTCTCGCCAGGCCCGCGGGAGCAGGGCGACGATCTTGAAGAAGACGCCGTTCTGGCGCGGCACCCAGACATCGAAGCGCGGCACTTCCAGGGCGTCGACGATCTCCCCGGCGACGTCGGAGGCCTCGACCGGGCGGATCAAGCTCTGCCCCACCCCAGATGTCAGCTCGGTGTTGACGACGGTCGGCATCACGCAGGCGATCTCGACCCCGCTGCCGCGCAGCTCGGCGCGCACCGCCTCGCTGATTCCCACCACGGCGTGCTTGGTTCCCGAATAGGTGGCGATGCCGGGAAAGCCGCCCTTGCCCGCCTGTGAGGCAAGGTTGACGATGTGACCGCGCCCGCGCGGGCGGAAGCGCTCGATCGCCAGCTGCGTGCCGACGATCACGCCGTAGACGTTGATCTCGAGCTGGCGCCGGATCGAGGCATCGGACTCCTCCACGAACGGCGTCACCGGCATGATCCCCGCGTTGTTGACGATCACGTCGAGCGGCCCCAGCTCACGCTCGGCGGCGTCGAGGAAGCCGGCGAAGGAGCCGCGGTCGGTGACGTCGAGCGGCAGCGCGATCGTGCCGCCGCCCAGTTCCCCCGCGGTCCGCTCGGCCAGCTCGAGGTCGAGATCGCCGATCGCGACGCGGCAGCCCTTGCGAACCAGCGCCGTCGCGGTCGCCTTGCCGATGCCGCGGGCGCCACCCGTGATCGCCACGACCCTGCCGTTGAGGGACTGTCGTTCCTTTGCCATGCCTCCTCCTTCGCGGCGTCTCCTAGGCCGCCGGCTTGTAGACGGTGACCACGGCGGCGCCGCCGAGACCGATGTTGTGCTGCAGCGCGGTCCTGGCGCCCTCGACCTGGCGCTTCTCCGCTTCGCCGCGCAACTGCCAGGTCAGTTCCGAGCACTGCGCCAGTCCGGTAGCGCCCAGCGGGTGCCCCTTGGAGATCAGCCCGCCGGACGGGTTGACGACGACCTTGCCGCCGTAGGTGGTCGCTTCTTCCTCGACCAGCTTGTGGGCCTCACCCTCGGCCGCGAAGCCGAGCGCTTCGTAGGTGATCAGCTCGTTGGCGCTGAAGCAGTCGTGTAGCTCGCAGACGTCGACCTCCTCGGCGGCGACGCCGGCTTCGGCGTAGGCCTCCTCAGCCGCCTGCTTTGACATGTCGGAGCCGACGATCTTCATGCAGTCGGTGTCCTCCGCGAAGGTGGAGCTGAGGTCGGTGACCATCGATTGACCGGCAATCTCGATCGCCCTGTCGCCGAGCCCGTGCTCCTCGACGTAGCGCTCGGAGGCGACGATCGCGCAGGCCGAGCCGTCGGAGGTCGGCGAGCACTGCAGCTTGGTGAGGGGATCGTGGATCATCTTCGCCGCCTTGATGTCCTCGAGCGTGTACTCGTCCTGGAACTGGGCGTAGGGATTGTTGACCGAGTGCTTGTGGTTCTTCCAGCCGATCCAGGCGTAGTGGTCGGGTTCGGAGCCGTACTTCTGCATGTGGTCGCGTCCGGCGTTGCCGAACATCTGCGGTGCCGGTGGCGACTGCTCTGGGTCACGGATCTCGAACATCCGCATCGCGTGCTTGTCGAGCGCGTTGGTGCGATCCGTGTACTTGACGCCGAGCGAGCCCGGCTCCATCTTCTCGAAGCCGACCGCCAGCGCGCAGTCGGCGAGTCCGCCCTTGACCGCCTGCCGCGCCAGGAACAGCGCCGAGGAGCCGGTTGAGCAGTTGTTGTTCACGTTGACGACCGGAATCCCGGTGAGGCCCAGCTGGTAGAGGGCCCGCTGGCCGTAGGTCGAGTCGCCGTAGCAGTAGCCCGCGTAGGCCTGCTGCACGTCTTCGTAGGGAATGCCGGCGTCGGCGAGCGCCTTCTCCCCCGCCTCCTTGGCCCAGTCCGGGTAGTCGCCCTCCTTGCTGCCGGGCTTCTCGAACTTCGTCATCCCGACTCCGATCACGAACGTGCGGTTGCTCAAAGTCTGCTCCTGTTTTTGTCTGCCGCTGCGGGCGGCTTGGCTGGCTGGCCAAGAAAATCTACCGGGTGCAAGGGTCCGGTGGCGATTCGGGCTTCCCGCTCAAACGGCGCCCTTACTCATCACTTGACTTTTCCTGAGCATTGACAGACGCTGGCGCGAGTTGCAGTCCAAACCCGTCCCAGAGAGGAATTGACAGATGAGAAAGCGCAAAGCCGCAAGCGTCCTGCTGCCCGCTCTGCTCGTAGTCCTGCTGGCAACTGCGGTGTCGGCGAGCCCCGCCGCCGCCTCCCCCGAGTGGCACTTCAACGGCACGTTACTGTCCTACGGCACGCAGGAAACGGTCACCGCCGAAGCGACCGAAGCGAGCCTGACGATCCCCGGCCTGACGACCACCTGCAAACCGTTCGTCTTCAAACTCACGGTCGAAAACCTGATCGGAGGCCCCGGAGTGGGCACCGTGACGGGAGTGCCCCTGCCCAGCTGCCACACGAATTCCGAAGCCTGCACCGTCGAAACCGCAACCGCCTCGGGCCTTCCCTGGCCGATGCATCTGACGACGATCGGCAGCGAGCACTACTTCGTCATCGAAGGAATCAAAATCTCCTTCCTCTACGGGGGTGAAGAATGCGTTCTGGGAGGAGTCATCGTCGTGGTCAAAGGCGCGGCAGGGGGCTTAGTCGACGACTCGAACCACACGGTCACCTTCGACTCAACGACCATGCAGACGGTCGGAGCGCAGCTCAAAGCCCTCAGCCAGCTGATCGACCTGAACGGCACGTTCAGCTGGTTCCCGACTGGCAGCAAAGCGGGCGCGACGCTGACCGTCTTATAGGCGCCGTCGCGAGGGCGGCGGCCTCTGCGCAGGGCTTTCGTCGTCCCGCGGGCGGTCCCAAGTACCCTGGGTGGTCGTGATCCAGGCCGCGTTCAGCAGCGACCCGGCTGCCGGAGTCGGCGTCTTCGCCGCTCTGGCGGCGGGGGTCGTCTCCTTCCTCTCCCCCTGCGTGCTGCCGTTGGTGCCCGGTTACCTGTCGGCGGTCAGCGGCGTCTCCGCCGGCGAGCTCGAGACCGCAGGCTGGCGCCGAATCCTCGGCCCCAGCCTGCTCTTCGTCGCCAGCTTCTCGGCGATCTTCGTCGCCGAGGGGCTGACCGCCACGGCGATCGGGTCCGCCTTCGAAAAACACGAAGAGCTGCTCAGCAAGATCGCCGCGGCGCTGATCATCGCGATGGGCGTTCTCTTCGTCGCCTCGCTCTTCGTCACCCGGCTCAACCGCGAGTGGCACGTCGAGGCGCTGCTCGAGCGCGCCGGCAAGGGCGGTCCGGTCGTCGCCGGCGCTGCCTTCGCGATCGCCTGGACGCCCTGCATCGGCCCCACGCTCGGCGCGATCCTCACCGCCGCCTCGCTCTCCGGCTCGGCCGCTCACGGCGCTCTGCTGCTCGTCGTCTACTCAGCGGGCCTGGCGATTCCCTTCCTGCTCACGGCGATCGCCTTCTCCCGAATGACCACGGCATTCGCCGTCGTCAAGCGCCACTACCAGGCGATCGTCGCCGCCGGCGGCCTGATTCTGATCGCGATGGGCGTCTTGATCTGGACCAACGAGTTGACCCAGCTCAACGCCCATGCCCAGAGCTGGGCGTCCAGCATGGGGTTCGACTTCTGGAACTGGGTCTGAGGAACCGCTGAGACTCAGGTGCCGGCGACTTTTTTCGCCGCTGCTTCCTTTTTCTTTTCGATCGAACTGATCATGTCGTGCAGCGGCTTGGTGCCACCGGTGATGATCAGCGCCGTGATGAAGATGTCCAGTCCGCGCAGCCACTTGTCGCCACCGCTCAGCACCCATTCGGCGGTGCCGTTCTTGACGACTTCCTTGCCGATGGCGACGCCCATCGTCTCGAGGAAATAGAGGCCGAAGAGCGAGCTGACCGCGATGCCAACGCCCAGCGCGATGCAGTAGGCGATCAGGGTGCGGTTTGCCCGGGCGACTTCGTTTTCTTCTTTGACCTTTTCCTTTTTTTCTTCCTTGGCGTCAGCATCGGCTTTCTTTTCGTCGGGAGGCAGGGCGACGAGCAGCGGCTCGAGGAAGCGCTCGATCGCGCCGGTGACGACGATGAAGGCGGCGAAGAGGGAGAAGTTCGCCGTCGTCTGGAAGGGCATCGGCCGCAAACCCAAGAGCAACCGCGCCTGCTTGCACGCCTTGCTGTACGTGTTGATCGCCGGCATCGGCTGGGAACTGCTCCCCAAGTGCTTCCCCAGCTACAAGACCGTCCAGCGTCGCCTGAAGCGTTGGCTGGCCTTGGACTGCTTCCACACCGCCTGGCAACAACTGGCCCTACGCTATGTGCAGTTGCACGGCATCAACTGGGATCAAGTCCTCCTGGACGGCTCCAAGAAGCCGTCAAAAAAAGGGGGCAAGACACTGGACCGTCGCCGGTGGATCGTCGTAAGTCCGGTACGGCTATCCATATAGCGAGTGATGCTTACGGGATGCCTTTGGGAGCCGTCATCACCGCTGCCAACGCCAATGATGGCGTGCAAACCCAGGCAGTGCTGGAGTCGCTGGTCGTCAAGCCGCCGTCGGCCGAGGTGCCCATGCCCGTAATCGATGCGCGGGATCTGCCCCGATCGCGGGCGGATGGGGCGTATGGCAATCGGCCGACGCAGAGCCGGGCCAATGCCGCGGGTTTCCGGATGGAAGCTCCCAAGCGTGGCAAGGCGCGGCAGCCGGGGGTAGGGCGGATTCGCTGCGCGGTGGAGCGTTGCCATGCATTTCTGTCCCAATTC
>CAZQET010000199.1:0-2582 GCA_964591825.1 uncultured Conexibacteraceae bacterium | reverse complement strand
GCTCCGCCGTGCCTTCGCTGAGTTCTACGATCGCCGCTTCGGGGTCGAGATCGACCCCGAGGACGAGGTGATCCCGGCGATCGGCGCCAAGGAGTGCATCTACAACCTCTGCTTCGCCTTCCTCGACCCAGGTGGCGTGGCGCTGGCCTCCGACCCCGGCTACCCGGTCTACACCGGCGGCCCGATCCTCGCCGGGGCGACCCCCGAGCTGCTGCCGCTGGTGCCCGAGCTCGGCTTCGCACCCGACCTCGCCGCCGTCCCCGCCGACCTCGCCGCCAAGGCGCGGCTGATGTTCGTCAACTTCCCCAACAACCCGACCGGCGCAGTCGTGCCGGAGGGCTTCTTCGAGCGGGTCGTCTCCTTCGCCCGCGAGCATGAGATCCTCGTCGTCCACGACAACGCCTACTCGGAGACGACCTACGACGGCTACGTCGCGCCCAGCTTCCTCGCCACGCCCGGCGCCAAGGAGGTCGGGGTCGAGGTCTTCTCGCTCTCCAAGGGCTACAACATGACCGGCTGGCGCTGCGCCGCGATCCTCGGCAACGCGGAGGCGATCCAGACCTACTGGCGGCTCAAGACCAACGTCGACTCCGGCCTCTTCGAGGCGATTCAGCTGGCCGGCGTCGCCGCGCTCGAGGGGCCCTCGGGTCCGCTCGAGCGGATGAACGAGACCTACGTCCGTCGCCGCGACCTGGTCGTCGGCGCCCTGCGCGAGATCGGCGTCGAGGTGACGCCGCCAAAGGGCACGATCTACGTCTGGGCGCCGGTTCCCGAGGGCCACACGTCGACCTCCTTCTGCGAGCTGGTGCTCGAAGAGGCGGCCGTGGTGATCTCACCCGGCTCGATGTACGGACCGAGCGGCGAGGGCTTCTTCCGCATCTCGCTCACCACCCCCGACGAGCGCATCTCAGAGGCCGTCGAGCGGATGCGCGAGCACCTGAGCTAAGCCGCGGCTTCGCGCTCCGCTCGCTTGCGCCAGTAGCGGTCGAGGCCGCGCCACTGGTACTCGGGAGGGACGCACTGGATCAGCGTCTCGGTCGTGATCGGGTCGCTGCTCTCGGCGACCCGGCGGCGGTGGCGATGCTCGTATTCCTCCGCTGAGAGGTCCCGCGCCAGATCGGCCTCCTCGTGAAGGCGCTCGCGCACCTTGGCCAGGTGCTCAACCGGCTCGTCGACCTGGCCGAAGTGGGTGAGGGCCAACCGCTCGGGGCGCCATGACTCGACGATCCCGATCGACTCGATCCAGGCCTCGACGTCAATGTCGGGCGGCGGCGTGGGAGGGACGATCAGCTCGCTGGGCAGGATGCGGACGGCGGCGACGTCGCCCACGAAGGCAGTGCCGCTTGCCTCATGGAAGTAACAGACGTGGTGGGAGGCGTGGCCCGGCGTGTAGGCAACCCGCATGCCGAGCACGTCCTCGCCGCCGCTCAGTGGTCTCACGTTCTCCTCGGGCACCGGGACGATCTCGCCCCAGAGCTCCTCCATCCGCTCGCCGTAGAGCTGCTCGGCACTGGCCAGCAACCGCGATGGATCGACCAGGTGGCGCGCCCCGCGCTCGTGGACGTAGACCTCGAGCTCGGGCCAGCGACGGACCAGGGCCCCGGTGGCGGCGGCGTGATCGAGGTGGATGTGCGTGAGCAGCAGCGCCCGCGGCCGCTCGCCGCCAAGCTCCTCGATCAGCGTCTCGAGGCTGGACTCCGGACCGGGGTCGACCAGGGCGCCCTCGACCTCCCAGCAGCCGATCACGTGCGGCCGCCCCAAGTGCATGACGTCGATTACGCGCATCGGGTCGGTCCATGCGACTCGGGGGAGGGTTCGACGGAGCCTCCCCGCTGTTGCTCCGGCGAGCCCTCTCCCGAGTCCCTCACGCGACCGGATCGGGGAAGCGGTCGTCCTGGGCGAGGGTCTGGCGCAGGCCCTGCTCGAGACCGCGCGGCGCGTAGCCCAGTTCGCGGCTGGCCTTCTCGTGGCTTGCCCAGAAGGTGACGCCGTCCGCCGAGGAGATCAGCTCGCGCAGGTTGGGCGGCTGCCCCATCAGCCTGCCGACCAGCGGTCCGATCGGGACCATCGCCTTCATCAGCGGCGTCGGCAGGGCGTGCTTGGGCGCCTTGCGGCCGCTCAGCTCGGCGACGGTCTCGACCGCCTCGCGCATCGTCGTCGCCGGCCCGCTGAGCACGTAGGTCTCGCCCGGCTCGCCCTTGTCGAGTGCCAGCAGGATGCCGGCGGCGATGTCCTCGACGTGGCTGAGGCAGATCCCGAGCTCCGGAAAGGGGAGCAGCGGCAGCTTGCCGGCGAAGAATTCCTTCAGCAGATCGGCCACCTGCGAGGTGTCGCCGGGGCCGTAGACGCCGCCGGGCTGGACGATCGTGCAGGGCAGCCCATCGGCCATCATCCGCTTGGCGACGCGGTGCGCCTCCAGCTTGGTCTCCTCGTAGTAGGAGGTGAACTCCCTGCCGGGGTGCTCGTAGCTCTCGTCGACCAGCTTGCCGTGGGTGTTGCCGAAGATCCCCACGGTCGAGACGTAGACGATCTTGCCGACGCCGGCGTCCCGCGCCGCCCGCAGGGCGCCTTCGGTGCCGCGC
>CAZQET010000198.1:0-3300 GCA_964591825.1 uncultured Conexibacteraceae bacterium | reverse complement strand
CGCCATCGTCTGGCCCGCGTCGAAGATCGAGGAGTGCGGATCGCCGATGATGTCGGTCGAGACGATCGGGTCCTCGGTGTAGGAGAGGATGCCGTTCAGCGGTCCCTCGGCGGCGGCCTTGACCGCGGCGTTGACAGCGGCGGGGTCCGCCGGCCTGGCGAGATCGCAGACCAGGTCGACGACCGAGCCGGTCGCCACCGGCGCCCGCATCGCCAGCCCGTTCAGCCTGCCGTTCAGCTCCGGCAGCACCAGGCCGACCGCCTTGGCGGCGCCGGTCGTGGTCGGGATCAGGTTGAGCGCCGCGGCGCGGGCTCGGCGCAGGTCCTTGTGCGGCATGTCCTGGAGGCGCTGATCGGAGGTGTAGGCGTGGATCGTCGTCATCAGGCCCTGCTCGATCCCGAAGGCATCGTGCAGCACCTTGGCCAGCGGCGCCAGGCAGTTGGTCGTGCAGGAGGCGTTGGAGACGATGTCGTGGCTGTTCGGGTCGTAGGCGTTGTCGAAGTTGACGCCGAGGGCGACGGTCACGTCCGGCTCCTTGGCCGGCGCCGAGATGATCACCTTCTTGGCGCCCCCCTCGAGGTGCTTGGCGGCATCGGCGCGAGCGGTGAAGAAGCCGGTCGACTCGATCACCACCTCGACTCCGAGGTCGCCCCAGGGCAGCGCCGCAGGATCGCGCTCGGAGAGCACCTTCAGCTCCTTGCCGTCGATCGAGATCGAGCCCTCGCCGGCGACGACCTCGCCCGGAAAGCGGCCGAGGATCGAGTCGTACTTGAGCAGGTTGGCGAGCGTGCCCGTGTCGGTGAGGTCGTTGACCGCCACGAACTCGAGGTCGGCCCCCGCCGCGTGAGCGGCGCGGAAGACGTTGCGTCCGATGCGACCGAAGCCGTTGATGCCGACCTTCACAGCCATGAAGTCAATCCCTCCTGAGTCGTTGTGCGTCGATCTTATGGAGTCGCGATTGTGGGGCCGGGGGTAGCGACGTCAGTCGCCGACCGTCACCTCGACCTCGTAGCCGTCGGGATCCTTCAAGAACGCCGAGTAGGTGCCGGAGCCGGGAGCGCGCCTCTCCCCCGGCTCGCTGAGGCTGGTGCCGCCTCCGGCGATCCCACCTTCCCAGGCGGCCTTGACGGCAACGATTCCTGGCGCTGAGAAGCTGAAGAAGCCAAAGCCCGGCTTTGCTTCGTGATTGGCGGAGATGAAGAAGACCGGCTTCGCGATTCCCCAGCCGATCGTCATGTCCGCGTCGAAATGCCGCCGCCAGCCAAGGGGCGCGAGCAGCGCGTCGTAGAACGAGGCGCTCCGCTCGAGGTCGGAGACCTCCAGGAGGACGTGGTGCAACATCGGGAGCGAGAGGCTATACGCGCTCAACCCCGGAAGGTCGGCCGGTGGGCCGGGCGCGTCAGCCGCCGCGCGGGGTCCAGCGGAAGAAACGGACGGCCAGCAGGGCGCCCGCGACCCCCCAGATCGCGACCACGGCGAGGTTGTCCCAGGAGATCGCCGAGCCTCCCGTCGGCACGTATGCGTCGAAGAACGCATCGAAGAAGTGCCGCACCGGGAAGACGTCGGCGAATTGGATGACGCCGTTCGGCAGCTGGTCTTCGGGGATGAAGACGCCGGAGAGGAAGTAGAGCGGCAGCAGCAGCGCGTTGACGATCGGCGCCGCGGCGTCCTGCGAGGGGATCGCGGCCGTCAGGGCGATGCCGAGGCAGCAGAAGGCCGCCGCGCCGACGACCAGCGTCAGCAGGATCGCCAGCAGCCGGTCCCAGGGAACGGCGACGCCGTAGGCGACGGCGCCGATCGCCGCCAGCAGCACGAGCATCAACACGGCGACGACGATCGAGTTTCCGATCCGCCCGGCGATGAACACCCAGGGCGGCATCGGCGTTCCCCGTCCGCGCTTCAATCGCCCGTCCTCGCGGGCGATCACAAGCGACATCGCGAGGCTCTGCATCGTCGCCGAGATCACCGAGAGGGTGATGATCGCCGGCACGTAGTAGACGGTCGTCTTGACCCCGCCGCGCACGCTCACCGTCTGACCGCCGAACACGGTGGCGAAGATCAGCAGCAGGATGACCGGGAAGGCGACCGTGAAGAAGACGGACGCGGGATTGCGCCAGAAGGCCTTCTGGTCGTAACGGAACTGATGGGCGACCAGGGAGATGCCGGTCATGACGACCCCTGCTCGGTCAGCTCCAGATAGACGTCCTCGAGCGAGGGACGCTTCACCTCGAGGCCCTCGAGCTCCACGCCCTCCTCCAGCGCCCGCCCGGTTAGCTCATGGAGGGTCTGCACCGGGGTCGTGGTCTCGGTCGAGACCTCCTCCCCGTCGCGGCGGTAGGTGATCGTGGTCGGCTGATGGTCGCGATCGCCGAGATCCTCGGGCGTCCCCCTGGCGACGATCTCGCCGCCGGCGATGATCGTCACCCGGTCGGCGAGGCGCTGCGCCTCGTCCATGTAGTGAGTGGTCAGGAAGATCGTCTTGCCGAGGTCGCGGAGGCCGGCGATCACATCCCAGGCCTGGCGCCGCGCCGAGGGGTCGAACCCCGTCGTCGGCTCGTCGAGGAAGAGCAACTCGGGGTCGCCGATCAGCGCCATCCCGACGTCGAGCCGGCGCTGCTGTCCACCCGAGAGGCGGCTGGTCCGCTCGCCCGCCTTGTCCTCCAGGCCGACCAGCTCGAGCACCTCCTCGATCGGCCGCGGGGCGCTGTAGTAGCCGGCGTAGAGACCGAGGGACTCGCGCACCGTCAGGTAGGGATCGAGGCGGCTGTTCTGAAGAACGATGCCGATCCGCTCGCGCCACTGGCGGCCAGCCCGCTGCGGGTCTTCGCCCAGGACAGTGACCTCCCCCCCGCTGCGCTTGCGATAGCCCTCGAGGATCTCGACCGTGGTCGTCTTGCCGGCGCCGTTGGGCCCGAGGAAGGCGAAGACCTCGCCGTGCTGGACATCGAGCTCGATGCCCCGCACCGCCTCGAACTCGCCGTAGCTCTTGCGCAGGTTGCGGATGGAGATGACTGGATCGGGCACGAGCCCGCCGATTCTATGGACGCTCAGCTGTCCAGCTCTACATCCCGGTGCTTCACCCGGACGATTACGTCGTCACGGCCGGCCAGGTCGCGGCGAATCCGGTCGGCGACGGTGACCGAGCGGTGGCGGCCGCCGGTGCAGCCGACCGCGATCGTCAGGTGGCTCTTGCCCTCGGCGACATATGCGGGGACGAGGAACTCGAGCAGCGGTAGCAGACGCCCGTAGAACTCCCCCGCCTGGGTCCCCGACTCGACGTACTCGCGCACCTTCTTGTCG
>CAZQET010000197.1:0-27980 GCA_964591825.1 uncultured Conexibacteraceae bacterium | reverse complement strand
CACGGCCAGCGCCCGCCGGCTGTGCCAGAGGTGTTCGACGGCGCCGAGGATGCCGACCAGAGTCGTTTTCCAGAAGCCCTTCAGCGACGCAGCTCCCACATCTCGACGTGGCCGAGGTCGCGGAAGCCGAGCCGTTCATAGAGCGGCGCGCCGGCGGCGCTGGCCCGCAGCGAGGTGCTGGCGTGGCCGCGCTCGCGCGCCCCAGCAAGCGCCTGCCAGAGCAGCCAGGCGGCGATCCCGCGGCGACGGTGCTCGGGCGGCGTGGCGACTCCGCTGACGCAGCAATCCTCGCCGGCGTCGATCGTGCCGACGCAGGCCAACGGCTCCTCCCCTGCGAAGGCGCCGTGCCAGCGAATCGCGGTCTCGCCGTGGAAGCCGGCGCGGAAGCCCCCTTCCTCGTATCCGTAGGCGCGGTCGTTGAGCGCCGCGCAGGACGCGGCGTCGATCGGGCGCAGCTCGACCCCGGCGGGAGCCGGGGGGGCATCTGAGAGGTCGTCCAGGTCGAGCGCCATCGCCCGCGGCGAGCCGTCGAGGAGGTGGCCACGATCCGCCAGCAGCTCGGCTGAGGCGCGGTCAGCGTCGGGGACCCAGACCGTCCAAGCCCTGACTCCTTCGTCCTCGTAGCTCTTCGAGAGTTGGTCGAGATGGACCGCGAGCGCAGCGGGGCTCTCGTACTGCACCGAGTTGAAGACCGAGCGCTCGGGCGCGGCGGGCACCAGCGCCGCGGTCAGCCCCTCGTGACGAATCAGGCGCGAGCCCGGTGCGGCCGAGCCGAAGGCCTCGACCTCCAGGTGCACGCTGGAGACGGCCCGGCGGCGCAGCTCCTGCTCGTCGAGGCGCGGGCTCATGGAGCCTTTTGTTCGCTCAAGCCGAGGCCGCGGCTCGGCGTTCGGACTCCTTCGCCACCCCGTCGATCAGCCCCTTGATCGCCTGCTTGACCCCGGCGACGACGGCGAAGCCGACCACCGGAACGGTCGGGTGGGTGCGCACGGCGTAGACCATCCTCGTCCGTCTCCCCTCCTCGCTGAGCTCGACCGTGCCGACGTGATCGCGCACCGGCAGGCCGGAGAGAACCGTGTAGGAGAAACGGCGCGGCGGCTCGAAGGCGATCACCTCCTCGCGCATCGGCGGGCCAACCGCGGTGAGGCGTCGGATCGCGCCCATCCCGTTCGGATCGGGGCTGCCCTCGCGCTCGAGCTCGGAGCGTCGCAGCGGCGTCAGCTCCGAGTAGCTGCGGTGGTCGGTGAGCACCGCGAACACCGTCTCGGCCGGCGCCTCGATCTCGCGAGTCAGGGTGAAGCTGGCCACTGGAGAAAGGCTATAGGGCGCGCCAGCGCTGGGGATCGGTCCCGTCGACCTTCGCGGCCTCACCGAGGATCGCGAGGTGGTCGAGGCAGGAGAGGACGATCTGCAGCACCCAGACCGTGCCGATGTTGTTGACGTTCTCCGGGCCGACGATGTCGCCGACGACCTCGAAGGCGGTCCGCTCGCCATCGGCGAGCGAGGCGCGCACCTTGGCGAGCATCTCGCCGACCTGACGCCGCGCCTCCTCGATCTTGACCTGCGGCTCGCGGAAGGTGCGGCCGTGACCCGGCAGGACGAGGTCGACGGCAAGCGGCTCGACCGTCTCGAGACTGCGCAGAAACTCGCCAACCGGATCGGGCGTGTGACCATGGTCGAAGAAGAGCACGGTACGGCCGAGGACGTGATCGCCGGAGATCATCAGCTTGCGCTCGGGCTGGTGCAGAACGACGTGCGAGGGCGCGTGCCCAGGGGTCTCGTATACCTGCCAGGCGCCGAGATCGGTCTCCACCTCGACTCGGGGTAGGAGGTCGCGGTCGGGCTCGACGATCGCGTCGATGCCGTTGTCGTCGTCCTCGTTCTGGCGCCGCTCGCGAAACCGTTCCAGGGAGGCGAGCGGAATGCCGCTCTGGCGGCCCACCTCGATCCGCTGCTCGAGCGCCGCGGCCGGGTCGTCGGCAAGCAGCCGCACGTGCTCCCAGGCCGGATGCATCCAGAGCTCGCAGCCGGCGCCCTCGACGATCGGCGCGGCGAGGCCGTAGTGGTCGGTGTGCGAGTGGGTGCAGACGAGAAGCTTCACGTCCTCTACTCCGAAGCCGATCTGAGCGAGCGCCAGGTCGAGCTGACGTATCCGCCCCTTGCCCCCGATGCCGGTGTCGAAGAGAACGATGCCGCCGTCGGCGGCGACCGCCCAGACGTTGCCGTGCGGCACTCCGGGCCAGGGCAGCGCCAGCCGCAACCGCCAGACACCGGGCAGCACCTTTTCGCCACGGGGCGCCTCGGGGCGTTTGCTCTCGCCGGCCATCGCGCCGGGACACTACCTCCCCGGGCGTTGCTGACTTTCCGGTTCCCATTGGAATCGAAAGTCAGGGATGCCCTCACTCGAGCGCCAGGGACGCGCCCTCGATGGTGCTCAGACCCCGCCGGCGGGACGGCGGTGATCGGCGTCAGCCTCCGCCCGCACCGGAATCAGCCAGGCGGCGAGAACGAAGCCGATGCCGGCAAAGACGGCGGCGGCGGCCACCGCCCAGTGCATCCCGTTGACGAAGCCGGTCGAGGCGACTTCGATCAGTTCCTTGCCCGCCGAACCGCCGGCCTTTTCACCGACGGCGATCGCGCCGTTGATGCTCGATTCGGCGGTCGATTGAGCCGGCGGTGGGAGCTGTTCGAAGATCTTGGAGCTGGTCAAGTGACTGGCGAACACCGACTCGCCGATGTCGCCCATCACCGCGATGCCGAAGGAGGCGCCGATCTGGCGGATCGCCGCGTTCGTGCCCGAGGCCATCCCGGCCTTCGCCGCCGAGACCGAACTCATCATTGCTGCCGAGGCGGGCGGCTGGATCAGCGAGACGCCGGCTCCCGCGAGGACCAGGCTGACCAGGACGACCCAGTAGGAGGAGTCCGTGCTGGCCGCGAGCAGAACGAGCATCCCCGCTCCAAGAATGAGCATCCCGGCCATCACCGTGAGCCGGTCTCCCCTGCGTTCGGCGATTTTCGGCGCCAGCGGCGCGACGACCATCAGCGCGATCGCAAACGGGACCAGCGAGACGCCGGCCTTGAGCGGCGAGAAGTCGCGCACGGTCTGCAGGTAGAGGGTGAGCTCGTAGACCAGCCCCATGAGGGCTAGGAAGGCGATGGCGATCGCCACCACCCCTGAGGTGAACGGCGCCGACTTGAACAGCCGCGGGTCGAGCTGGGGGAACTTCTGGCGCAGCTCGAAGACGACGAAGCAGGCGAGAAGGGCGGCCGCGAGCCCGAAGGAAACGAGGATTGGCGCCGAGCCCCAGCCGCGCTCGGGCCCTTCGATCAAGCCGAAGAAGAGGGCGAAGAGACCGGTCAGCGAGAGCAGCGCGCCGACCGTGTCGATCGGCGCCGCCTCGGGATCGCGCGACTCCGAGACGGAGCGGCGGATCAGCACCTGCCCGAGAATCACGATCGGGACGTTGATGTAGAAGATCCAGCCCCAGGCCGAGGTCGAGTTGAGGATCAGGCCGCCGAGGATCGGGCCGGCTGCGAGACCGATCGCCGACATGCCCGCCCAGAGACCGATCGCCTGCGCTCGTTCTTTTTCGTCGGTGAACTCGGAGCGGATCAGCGAGAGGGTCGACGGCGGAATCGCTCCGGCGCCGAGCCCCTGGATCGCGCGGGCGAAGATCAGGAAGGTGGCGCTGTCGAGCGCGTCGGAGAGGCCGGACATCGCCGAGCCGACGATGAAGACGGCCATGCCGATCTGCAGGACCCGCTTGCGGCCGAACTTGTCGCCCAGCGAGGCCGAGAGCAGGATCGTGCTGCCGAAAGCGATGATGTAGGCGGAGTTGATCCAGACCAGCTCCGAGTTGTTGGTGTCGAGGTCGCGGGCGATCGTCGGCAGGGCGACGTTGAGGATCGTGCCGTCGATCCCGACCATGATCAGGGGGACGACGATCGCGAGCAGCACCCGACGCTTGGTCTTGTCCACGCAGCGATCCTATGTCCCAGCCCGGCCACTTGCGGCTTGCGAAGATTGCCGCAGTGGCCGCCGCTGACGAAACGCATTCCTCGCGCCTCGGCGCAACCCTGCGCGAAGGCGAGCGGGTGACCCCGCTGGAGCTCTTCTTCGACCTCGTCTTCGTCCTCGCGATCACCCAGTGCACGGCGCTGATGGCCCACCACCCGACCTGGGAGGGCCTGGCGCAGGGGCTGCTGGTGCTGGGGATGCTGTGGTGGTCATGGACCGGCTACTCGTGGCTGACCAGCGTGATCGACCCCGAGGAGGGGGCGGTGCGACTGGTGATGATCGGGGCGATGGCTGCACTGCTGCTGGTCTCGCTCTGCGTGCCGGAAGCATTCGGCAGCCTGGCACTCGCCTTCGCCCTGATCTACGGCGCCGTGCGCGTCGCCCACATCGGCCTCTTCATCCTCGCCAGCCCGGACGACGACGGCCTGCGCCACTCGGTGCTGGGCCTGGCGGTGAGCACGGCGATCGCCGTCACGCTGCTGGCCGCAGCCTCGCTCTTCGACGGCCTTGCGCAGGGGGCGCTCTGGGCGCTGGCGCTCTTCCTCGACATGGGCGGCCCCTACCTCTTCGGCTCGGAGGGCTGGAAGCTCGTGCCGGGACACTTCGCCGAGCGTCACGGCCTGATCGTGATCATCGCGCTCGGCGAGTCGATCGTCGCGATCGGAGTCGGCGCCGAGCACACGCTCAACCTCGGGATCGGCGCCGCCGCCGTGCTCGGCGTGGCCCTCACCGCGGCGATGTGGTGGATCTACTTCGACATCGTCGCGATCGTCTCCAGCCGTCGCCTGATCGAGGCCGAGCCCGGCCGGATCCAGAACGAGATGGCGCGCGACTCATACTCCTACCTGCACCTGGTGATGGTCGCGGGCATCGTCCTCGCCGCGCTCGGCCTGAAAATGACGATCGGCCATTTCGGCGATCACCTGCATACCGTTCCGGCCTTCGCCCTGCTCGGCGGCGTGGCCGTCTACCTGCTCGGCCTGGCCGCCTTCCGCTGGCGCCACGTGCACACCCTCAACCGCCAGCGCCTCGGCCTGGCGATCGTGCTGCTGATCCTGGTCCCCGTGGCGACCGAGGTCCCCGCCCTGCTGGCGCTGGCCGTGGCGAACGTCCTGATCTGGGCGATGATCGCCTACGAGACCCGCCTCTACGGCGAGGGCCGTCAGCGCGTGCGCCGCCCCCAAACCTCCGAGGCCTGAACGCCCGGCGAAACGCCCCCGAGGAACTGCATCAAATTCTTGGCCTGGCAGGCAGAGAATTTGATGCAGTTCGGGGTTGACGGCGGCGACGACGGGGGCCGAGGGGGTGCTCGAGCTCCTGCATGAGGCCGGCGATGGCGAAGCAGAGGGCGCCGGTCAGGGTGCCCCAGTTGGCGAGGCCGGTGGCGACCGCGTCCCCGCTCGAGGGGCGTACGAAGGAGGCGACCGCCGAGACCATGAAGAGGACCGAGCCGAGCTGGTTGACGGCGATGATCCACCAGCCGAGGTCGCGACGGCGCCAGACGTGCCAGAACTCTCCACTGATCCCCGCCATCGCGAAGTGGCCCGAGATGAGGAAGAGGACGCAGCCGATCATGTCCGGCGACCAGACCAGGCGATCCTCGGCGGTGGGACCGAGGCCTTCGATGAACGAGTCGACGAGGTTGATCGCGAAGACGAGCGTGCCGATGAAGAGCGTCGCCGCGCTCAGCCACTGCAGGCGGCGCGGTTCACGGCCCCACCAGTGCCAGCGCGAGGGCAGGTCGCCCCCGAGGCCGCCCTCGGGCTCGTTGACCACCTGGACGACCGAGGTGTAGCCGCCGGTGCTGAAGAAGACCCCGCCGACCAGGTAGATCGTCGCGCAGGTCGTGAAGTCGACTCCCGCTTGGACCAAGGCGGCGCCGAGGGCGAAGAGGGAGCCGCCGATCAGAAAGGCGGAGGCGGCAACCGTGTTCGCCCGCCGCAGGCGGGTCGGGGTGACGCCGGGCACCGCGAGACGCTCAGCTGCTCGCGATGCCGATCGCCAGCAACGGGAAGGCAAGCATGATGCCGAGGTAGGCGCCGACCGCGGCGCCGGTCAGCACGCTCGCGGTGCGCGAGCGCATCCCGGCGAAGACGCCGATCAGGAAGATCACCCCGGCGAGCACGACTCCGATCCAAAATACGTCCGGCATCAGGGCGGCGAGATTATCGAAAGGGCGGGATCCCCGAGCTTCGGCCTTTCTTGGCTAGACCTGCGTCGCGATCACACCAAGCAGGGCGGCGATGATGCCGCCGCCCGTAATGAAGAGCGTCTGCTGCATGCGATCGAAGCGCAGGTTCAGGTCACTTCGCATTTCACGTAGATCGGCCTCGACACGATCGAAGCGTTCGTCTACTTGCTTGAAACGTTCGTCAACTTGCTTGAAGCGTTCGTCAACTTGCTTGAAGCGTTCGTCGACCTGCTTGAAGCGTTCGTCGATCCGATCAAAGCGTTCGTCAACCCGATCGAAGCGTTCGTCGATCCGGTGGCTGAACTCGTCCAACCGATCATCTGACCAACTCACCCTGATTGCCTCCATGCCCCAACCGTAAAAGGTGCGGACGCACGCGTTGCGCGCTGAATGTCAATTCTTTGAAGCGTTTTGTCTACAGAACATAGCAAGGGTCGAGACAGGGCCACGCGACGCCAGCTAACTTTCGCTCGATGAGGCTGCTTGCCTTCAGCGACCTGCATCGTGACCTCGGCCAGGCGGCTGAGCTGGTGGCGATGTCGGCGCAGGCCGACGCGGTAATCGGCGCCGGGGACTTCGCTTCGGTGCACGAGGGACTGGAGGAGACGATCGAGGCATTGGCCGGAATCGAGGCGCCCACCGTGCTCGTGCCCGGCAACAACGAGACCGAGACGGCGCTACGCGAGGCCGCTGCAGCTTGGGACGCCGCCACTGTCCTGCACGGCGGCGGCACGACGATCGACGGGGTCGAATTCTACGGCCTCGGCGCCGGGGTGCCGGTGACGCCTTGGGAATGGAGCTTCGACCTCGACGACGAGGCGGCGGCGGCGAAGCTCGCCGGCGCACCGCAGGGCTGCGTTCTCGTCCTGCACTCGCCGCCGCAGGGCCACTGCGACGCCAACGGCGGCGGCGACCACTTCGGCAGCCCCGCCCTGCTGAGCGCGATCGAGGAGAAGTCCCCCCGGCTCGCGGTCTGCGGCCACATCCACGAGTCCTGGGGCTGTGAGAGCCGCGTCGGCGATACCCCGGTGCGCAATCTCGGCCCCAAGGGCACCTGGATCGAGATCTGAGCCAGGGCGCTAGGAAGTGCGCCGATAGAAGAGGTGCGCCACGTCGGGCGCCTCGACCACCCTCGTCTGCTCCAACCCGATCGCCGTCACGTCGCCGAGGTTCTCGAAGAGCCGCGTGCCGCCGCCGAGCAGCACCGGCACCAGGTTGAGCAGCATCTCGTCGATCAGGCCGGCGGCCAGGTACTGCTGGGCGACGCTTGCCCCGCCGCCGAGGGCGACGTCCTTGTCCCCCGCGGCGACGCGCGCACGCTCCAGTGCCGACTCGATCCCGTCGGTGATGAAGGTGAAGCTACTGCCGCCCTCCTTCGCCAGCGGCTCGCGCTCATGGTGAGTGAGGACGAAGACCGGGTGGTGGAAGGGCGGCTCGTCTCCCCACCAGCCCTCCCACGGCCGCTCGCCCCAGGGGCCGGGCCCACCGCCGAACATGTTGCGTCCCATGATCGTGGCGCCGACGCTGGCGAGTCCCTCCTCGATCACGGCGCTGCTCGCGTTCGTCTCGCCGCCCTCGCGACCGTGCGGGCGGCGCCAGGCGGCGAGCTTGAACACCCACTCATGCAGCTGCATGCCGCCTTCCCCAAGTGGGTGCTCCTGACTGGGGTTGGGACCGGCGACGAAGCCGTCCAGGGAAACCGAGATCTGGAAGCGCAGCTTGCCGATGCCCGCAGTCTGCCGGATCGCGGCCGGAGCCGCTGCCGCTCAGTCGAGGCGCCCGCGCACCTCGGCGGTGCGGCGGAAGATCTCGGCGCCGCCGAAGGCGGCGACCAGCCGCTCGGTGAGCCGCGGCCAGATCTGGCCAAGGGCGAGCATCGGGCGAATCGGTGCGCCGCTCTCGACCACCTCGGGCCGGTCCCCGCGCACCGCCTCGACCACGCACTCGGCGATCTTCTCGGTCGTCGTCTCGCCCATCATCCGGTTCGAGCTGATCCCCTCCTCGACCATCCTCTGGTACATGCCGTCGCCGGCGACGAAGCCGGGGCAGACGACCGAGAAGCCGATCGGCGCGTCGCGGTACTCGGCTCGCAGCGACTGGTTGAGGCCGATCAGGCCTGCCTTGGTCGCCGCATAGGGCTCGTTGTAGGCGGGGCCGACCTTGCCCGCCAGCGAGGAGATGAAGACCACATGACCACGACCGCGCGCCAGCATCCCAGGCACGACCCGGTGAGTGAGCAGCAGCGGCGCGGTCAGGTTGACGTCGACCATCGTCGCCAGCTGCTCGCGGCTGTAGGCGGTGAAGGCGCCGACCGTCTCGATGCCGGCGTTGTTGACGAGCAGGTCGATCGGGCCGAGAGCGGCCTCGCTGCGCTCGATCAGCGGGTCGATCTGCGCGGCGTCGGCGAGCTCGGCCGGCACGGCCTCGGCCTTCGCCCCCAGCGCGCGCAGCTCCTCGACCGCCTCGGCAAGTGCGTCCTCGCGCCGGCCGCTGACGACCACGTTCATACCCTCGGTGGCGAGGCGCCGGGCGATCTGTCGCCCGATTCCTCCTGAGCTCCCGGTTACCAGTGCAGTCCTGCCCGTCAGCTGCTTCATCTCGACCCCTCCGGCTCGTTTGATTGGCGCCAAGTTACCGGGGCGTGCGATACTGGGCGCCGCGAATGCGAGCCGCAGGCCTCCCCCCGGGCCCTCCCTATCCCTCGCTGATCCAGAGCATTGGCTTCTGGACGCGCCCCCTGGCCTTCATGCGCCAGTGCCGGGAGCGCTACGGGAAGCGCTTCACAATCCGGCTGCCGCTGTCGCCTCCGTTCGTGATGCTCACCGATCCCGACGAGGTGAAGCAGGTCTTCACCGCGCCGCCAGACGTGCTGCGGCCAGGCGAGGGAGCGCGCGTGCTCGAACCGGTGGTCGGCGCCAACTCGGTGATCCTGCTCGACGAAGACGCGCACATGGAGCAGCGCAAGCTGATGCTGCCGGCCTTCCACGGCGAGCGCATGGAGCGTCTCGCCGGACTGATGGAAGAGGTCGCGGCCGAGGAGCTTGCGGTGCTACCGCGGCAGGCGCCGGTCGCCCTGCACCCGCGCATGCAGGACCTGACGCTGAAGATCATCCTGCGCGCGGTCTTCGGCCTCGACCCGGGCGAGCGCTTCGAGGCGCTGCACGGGAGGCTGCAGGAGATGCTCGCCTTCGGCGACCAGCCGATCAGCCTGGCGCCCCCGCGGAAAGACAGCCTCGCAACGAAGGTGCTGGAACGGGTCGGGCCCTTCGCCCACTTCGTCCGCACCCAGGAAGAGGTCGACGAGATGCTCTTTGCCCTGATCGCCGAGCGGCGCGCGGCCGGTGGCGGTGGGGACGACGTGCTGGCGATGCTGCTCGAGGCGCGCCACGAGGACGGCTCACCGATGAGCGAGCAGGAGATCCGCGACGAGCTGCTGACCCTGCTGGTCGCCGGCCACGAGACGACCGCCTCGACGCTGGCCTGGGCCTTCGAGCGCCTGGCTCAGGAGCCGGTCGCACTCGGGCGCCTGATCGAGGAGGTCGACGCGGGCGGGGACGGCTATCTGACGGCGACGATCCAAGAGACGCTGCGGATCCGGCCGGTACTGCCCAACGTCGCGCCCCGTCTCGTCGTCGAGCCGATCGAGGTTGGCGGCTGGGCCTACGAGCCGGGCTGCAGCCTCGTCCTCAACGGCTACCTGATCCACCACGACCCCGATCTCTACCCCGATCCCGACGCCTTCCGCCCCGAGCGCTTCCTCGACAACCCACCCGGCACCTACACCTGGATTCCCTTCGGCGGCGGCCGGCGGCGCTGCCTCGGCGCCAGCTTCGCGATGCTCGAGATGAAGGTCGTCCTGCGCCAGGCGCTGGCCTCGTTCACCGTCGGCCCGAGTGCCGGCGGCCCCGAGGTCGCCCGGCGACGCAACATCACGGTGAGGCCCTCCCGCGGGGCCAGCGCGATCCTCACCGACCGCCGACCCGCGGCCGTCCCTGCCTAAACCTGTTTCAGAATGCGACGTGTGCGACTGGCTGGTTTAGGCGGGATTGGTCGCGGCGACCAGCCAGACCGACGCCCGGCCGACTATCGAGCCATCGGCTCGCTGCCACTCGGCATAGCGGTCGGCAAGGGCGGCTTCGATCTCGGGGCGACGGCTCTCGCCGTGGTCTCCGTTGAGGCGGATCAGCTCAGCGCCCGGGCCGATCGCGAGCAGCGCGTCGACCGCTTCCCCCATGTCCCTGCCCATGAAGTAGTCGAAGTCGCTGCGGCGCAGCTCGATCTCAGCGAAGCCGGCCGCCTCGAGGATGCCGGTGAGCGTTTCGGGATTGCCGAGCGAGAACGGCCCCGGCCCACAGGTGTCCGCCTCGTACTCCTCGGGCCGCGAGAGGAAGCCCTGCACCACCCGCTCGGTCTCGGACCAGATCGCGCTCTCGTCCTTGCGCCGCCAGCAGATCTTGCGCAGCTCGCCAGCCGGCTTGAGCGCCCCGCGAATCGCCCGCATCGCCGGGACCGGCGCGGCGAAGAACTGGGTTCCCATGCGCGAGAAGGCGTAGTCGTACTGCGGCTTCCAGGTGGCGGTCTGAGCGTCGGCGCACTCGAACTCGACGTTCTCGACGCCCGCTTCGGCAGCCTCGCGACGGGCGTCCTCGACGAAGCGAGCGGAGGAGTCGCTGCCGAGCGCAAAGCCCGCGGCGCCAACCATTCCGGCCATCTGCTGCGTCGTCTCGCCAAATCCGCAGCCGACGTCGATACAGCGTCCGCCCGCGGGCGGCGGGTACATCTCGAAGAGCTCGTCCGTGACCCCGTCGAGCGCCCCCACGAACACCTCGCGGTTCCGCTTCCAGCGTTCGTGGAGCACCGTGTCCCAGGCCCGCACGGCCTCCTCGTTGGCCGCGGCCACGGCGCCGGCGGGTGACGTCCCGGCCACGGCCGCCTCAGTCCTCGAACAGCTTGCCGGCACGAATGCGGGCAGCCATCTCCTTCGACTCCTCGCGGTAGGCGCGCCCGTCCTCGTACTCGATCACCGGGTACTTGCGCTGCCCCGAGAGCTCATTGAGCTCGTCGCGCTTGCCGGCTCGCAACGGCCCCTTGACCACCTCATACTCGATCCCCTGCTCGTCAAGTGCCTTCTGCACCTTCCAGCAGGGGTGCGCGTCGATCTTGACCCATTCCTGCGAGCAGCGGTGGAGCTTGACTGCCATGACCGACAGCCTACCTGTGATGACGACGGTGATGGTGGGATTTGGCCCTGACGCAGACGGCCTTGCCGTGCCTCCTGACCCTGCGGAAGCCCTTGCGGCATTTCAGCGCTTTGCCGCCGGCGCTCCGAGATGTAGGGGAAGGGGACTGGATCACCGTACTCGTGCCCGCTCCGCCTCCGCCCGAGGCTGGCTGGACGACGCTGACCTGGCGGCTGGTCGAGTAGCGGAAGCCCCATTCGTCTTCGACGGTGAGGGTGACCGGAAAGGTTCCGGGACCGGCAAAGGCATGCGAGACCGATTCGCCGTTGGCCGTGGCGCCATCGCCGAATTCCCAACCGTAGGCCACGATTTCGGTTTCGCCGGACAGCGAGCCGCTGCCGTTGAAGTTGCCGGACTGGCCCGGCGCAAGCTGGCCGGGGCCCGAGATCGAGGGGCTCGCCGGTTCGACCCGCTGCGCGCAATCTTCGATGTTGTTGCTCCACTCCTGCTGGAGGTAATAATGGCCACTGCCAATCGCCTGGTTGAAGAGATCTTCATCTTCTTCCAAGCCGCCAAGCGGTGAGCCGTAGTCTTCTTCAAACGGAGTGTTGCGGCACTCGTCCCCGTCCTCGAAGCCTTTTTCGTCATACCAGGCTTCGAGCGTGGGATCCGTGATCGACTCGTTCGCCTCGTGACTGAGGCTGCTCAGCGTGTCGTCGACGTTGCCGTTCGAATGGCCGTTGGGATACTCGCCGACCCCGCAGCCCGCCACGTCACCCGGGGAGTAGCTGATGTTGGCGTAGACGACGTTGGTCGATACGTCGTAGCTGTGGTAGGCGCAATATGCGAGGTCGAAGCATTCGGTTCCGGTCACTGCGAAGCAATTGCCCGCGTGCGGCGGCAGGACGACGTAGTACTCGACGCCGAGGCCGTGCGGCCAGCCCTGTTCGGTGACCACCGTGCTCGCCTCGGCGGCCATCTTCTGATCACTGATGCATTTCGTGTATTCGACGCCGAAGACCCCTTTGTAAGGAGCGCAGGTGCCGCTCGTCGGGTAGGCGTGGGTATCGACGACGGAGCCTCCGAAGGAGTCGTCGTAAGCGGCGCGCCCAGTGCCGTCCGTGTACTGCGCGCTGACCGAGTACACGTTGGTCGACTTGCCGCTGTCGGCGGCGACGTTTTTCAGGAAGGCTTCGATCGCGGCGGTGTACCCGGCCGGGAACGAGAAGCCGCTCGGGGCCCAGAAGATCGCGTACGCCGTCTGCGAGTGCATCACCGGACCGCCGTGCCATTCGAGCGGCGGTTTGCCTGACGGAACGGTGCTGTGGATCGGCGCCTCCCCGCTCGGCAGCGTTTCGCCGTTGAGTGGCAGATACCCGATCCGGCCGCCCTTGGGAGTGCTGGTGACGACGGCGCCTGCCGTTGCGGCGGTGAGCGCGCAAATGGCCGTCGCAGCGAGCAGTCCTCCGAGAATCTTGGTGCGCATCTATTCCTCTCTCTCCGCTGGGGGCTGAGCCATCGACTGGTTCTGGTCGAAGCCGCGCCGAGCTCGGACGGCCAAGCGCTTAACTACCGCAGCCGGACGATCATTGCAATACCAAAAAAGAACTTATGACGTACCGATTTCGCCGAGATCGGTACGTCGCTCCTCGCGGAACATCCGCAAGGCGAATTCTCCAGCTGGGTGGGAGCGGCACTCGTTCACCTTTGCCGCCATGCTGACGGGAAGCACCTCGGGCTGGGGCAGCGGCACGCCGTACTCGGGCGGCATCAGAACTGCGGCAGCGAGAGCGGCAAAGGTGAGATCGGCGGCGGTGAAGCTCTCGCCGCAGAGGAAGGGCCGGCCATCGCCGAGGCGCTCGGCGACCTCGTCGAAGGTCGCTCTTACGACGTCCTCAGCCCGTGCCGCCGTCTCGGGCGTGACATCGAGAAAGCGGTCGATGATCCGCATCGCGACGGGGTAGACAATCGGCAGCAGCCACCGTTGCCAATCGGGCACGCCGGTGCAGCCGTATTCGCGAGCGATGTCGCTGCGGCCGCGCAGCTCGTGGTACATCCAGCGCCTGGCCTCCGGCCCGAGCCGCTCGTCGAAGTCGCGCTCCAGCGCCCGCACCTCGGCGGCAACCTGCGGATCGTCAGGAAACAGCCCGAGCCCGGGCGGAGCCTGAGCGCTCACCGCCTCGAGGATGTCCGCCGAATCGGCAAGCACTCGCCCGCTCCAAACGAGCACGGGCGCCGTCCTCCCACCCCCGGCCCGGGCCACCGCGAATCGATGGAAGACCTGCAGATGCGCCCGCTCCCGATACGGAACCCCGGTCCTCTCGAGCCCCCATCGCGCCTTCTCGCAGAAATGACTGATCGGGATCGTGATCAGCACGTTCTCGCCGCTCACCCGCCGTGCATCATTCCGCCGTCGCATCGCCAAACGGAATGTAGCCGCGAAATCTCGACCACGCCTACTCGGGCGGCGCCGGGGGACCGCGTTCGTGCTGGATCCTCATCTTGCGCGGCAGGACAGGTAGGCCCATGCGGGCACAGCCAAGGCCTTCGGCCCTGGGCAGCAGCGGATGCTGCTTGCCGTCCCATTCCCAGACGCCACTCGGCATCTCCCTGGCGAGTTCCCAGACCGTTTCGGGATAGGCGCCTTCCTTCGCCATTTCGTGCAGGAATTGCCAGTGCTTCGAGGTCGCCATCGCCTTTTCGGCTTCGGCCTCCGCAGCCTTGTCGCCAGTACGCCGCGCCTCGCCCCATTGCCGGAACCAGAGGCAGGAGACGGCGCCGGCCACCTGGGCGCCCACCTGGTAGCGGTCAGTGGTCAGCCCTTCGTCGGGCACCCGAGAGGGCGCGAACGTCTTCGACACCGGGATTCCCCTCAGCATTTCGCGGACCGCGGCTTCGTGGTCGCCGGCTTTGACCACCTTCGCCGGCATTGCTTCGAGCCAGGTCTGCTGATCGACCTTGGTCAGCCAGCCAAGTCGTTCTTCGAAGGCGGCCTGATCGGGGACGGCCGCTCGCAGTTCGAGCACATAGCCGTCTTCGGGCCAGAGCGCGAGCATCTGGCGATTGCCCGACCCACCCTGGTTGACGTAGAACTCGTTGCGGGTGTCGACCTGCGCCGCCGTCCCCAGCACCGGCAGCTCGACCCAACGCTGCCCGTGAGGGTGGGGAATCTTGTGTTGCCATTCGACGGTTTCCTTGAGGCTCTCGTGGCGCCAATCCAGTTCGACCCGACGCTGACGCACTGCGGGCGGGAACATCCCCGACTCATGTGGCCGCTTCGGGTTGCCGGTGATGCGGATCGATTCGTAGGGGATCGGCTTGCCGGTTACGAATTCCACCGAGCCTTCGACGCCCTCGCGACTACGGTATTCCTCGGCGTTCTGGACCCGCCAGCCCGGCTCCTCGAGCAGCAGCAGCGGCGACGATTCGGCGAAGCGGACGAGGTCAGCGCCGTAAGCACGTGAGGGGCGCTCGGAGCCACCTCCGGCGAGCGCGAAGAAGACGGCGATCGCGACGGCTACAACCGCCGAGCCAAGCGCAATCGCAAGGCGGGGAGAGCGCCGCGGCGGCGCGGCATCGACGGGCGGGGGAGCCGGCTGCTCGTCGTCGAGATCGGCGAGCAGCTCGGCTTCCATCGCCTCCAGGTCGAGCTCATCGAGCCATCGGCGGTCGACCGGATCAGCAGTGGCGAGCACCGTCCTGAGCTCCCGCGCGTTCATCTTGCCTCCTCCGTGTCTAGTTCCGGACTACGACACCCCGCTGATCTGCGGTCCTCCATCAGAGCGCGCAGCCGGCGCCGGGCACGATGGAGACGGCTCCGTGCAGCGAGCGAGGAGATTCCGAGGACCTCTGCCGCTTGACCCGGGGAGAGCTCCTCCCAGGTGACGAGCAGAAGCAGTTCGCGATCCTCCTCGCCGAGGTCGCCCATCGCCCGCAGCACCCCGGCCGCTTCAGCGCTGTGCTCAGGGTTGGCCATGGCCTCGCTCTGCAACGACTCGGCGAGGCGTTCCGCCAACCGGGTCCGGCGTCCTTCGGCCCGATGGTGGTTCGCGGTCACCCGCCGTGCCACGGCATAGAGCCAGAGCCTCTCTCTCGCGCCAAGCGGCACCTCATCGAGCCGCCGCCAGGCCACGAGGAAGGTCTCCGCGACGACGTCAGCGGCGTCCTCAGGATCGCCGACCCGCCGCAAGGAATAAGCGAGAACCGCCCTCCCCTGCTCACGATAGAGCCGACCGAAGCGCACCTTGGCAAGCTCGCGACCGACCGCTCCCTTCTTCTCGATCTGACCGGGCGCCATCTACCTCTATAAGTGTCCGGTCCAGGCCCAGCGTTGCAAGCGAGCAATGACGCCAGGTGGACAGCGATGGAAACGACGGGCCAAGATTTGGCTTTAGCAAGCCGTTTCTCAACGCGCCTGACAGGATTCGAACCTGTGACCTTCGGTTTCGTAGCCCGGCACGGCGGATCGGCTCGGCTACGTGGAGCCCGGTTTCAAGCGGTTTTCAGCGAATCGAGTCCCGCTGGGATCGGCTGGAATCTGTGGGGCATGTTGCCCCATTTGTTGCCCCAGCTTCAGGCTCCGGGAGACATTGTGCGCAAGCCGGCAAGTCGTGCAGCGGCAGCCTGGCGCTCGTCGTAGGTCACGAACGCTCCAACTGGATCGAGGGCGACCGCGGACGCGACATGGATCGCGTCGAGGGCGCGCAGAGCGGACTCGGCAAGCGCCCCCGCGCCTTCAAGCAAAGCCCGGTCGAGCGGACGCAGCGCGAGCGCGCCGATCAGCTCGGCGGTGCGTTCGAGCAAGAGGTTGAGGGGCAGCGCAGGATCCTGCGCGACGGCGCGACGCACGGCCCGGGGAATCTCGGTCAGGACCAACTCGCTGCTGACCAAGTCCGCATCGGCCAGGAAAGCCCGCAGCGCCTCCGACTCCGCCTCGTCGCGGACGAGCTTGACCAGCGCGGAAGCATCCGCGTAGAAGACGGGCACGGTTCAGCGGTCGCCGCGGATGTCGTCAAGCGCGCGACTCAAAGCCCGTGGGTCGCCTGTCAGCTCCAACGGCCCCGGCAGACCCGAACGCGCCGGAGGCGACACTCGGCCTTCGGCGATAAGCCGGTCGAGATCGGGCCCGCCGCTCGGCGCCGGACCCAGCTCGGCCACCGGCCGGTTGCGATCGGTGACGAGCAACCTCTCCCCGCCGCTCACCCGACGCAGGTAGATGCTCAAGTTCTGCCGCAGCTCCGCAACGCCGACCGACTCGCTCATGTACATGAAGGTAGCAGAAGTGTGACAGGCGCTCCGCAGGCAACTATTTGGACCAGGGATCGTCGGGCCGCATAGCGGGACGCACACTCGGAGCTGGGACGCCCGTCTCAAAATCTATCCCTGAAGCTCACTCGGGTCTCATGTTGCCCCAGCGGCGTTTTCGCTCTCTCGCGCACTCGCCAGAAACCCCGCAAACCCGCTCCCCAAGCGGGATCGCGTCAACGCGCCTGACAGGATTCGAACCTGTGACCTTCGGTTTCGTAGACCGACGCTCTATCCAACTGAGCTACAGGCGCGGGATTGGGCTGGGTGGCCCGGAGGGCGATTCTAGGGGGTTGGGGGTGCTCAGTGGCCCTCGAAGGTGGCGTGGCCGGGGCCGCCGTGCTCGAGGAAGGTCTTGACGGCGCGCTGCAGGTCCTCGGTCGCGAAGAGCTGGCCCGCGTCGGTGCGGATCGCCTCGTCGGCTGCGGGGATGCCGCCCTCTCGGAAGCGGCGCAGGACCAGCTTCGTCATCGCGTGGGCCTTGGTCGGACCGGCGGCCAGCTCGGCGGCGAGGGCATGGGCGCACTGCTCGAACTCGTCGTCGTCGTAGACGCGATTGACCACGCCCCAGCTCGCCAGCTGCTCGGCGCCAAACAGCTCGCCGGTCATCACCAGCTCGCGTGCCCGTCCGCTGCCGGCCCGCTCCGCCAGCCGTTGGGTACCGCCCATTGAGGGCGTCAGGCCGACCACCTTCTCGACCAGGCCGAACTTGGCGGAGCGCGCTGCGACGATCAGGTCGCAGCCAAGCGCCAGCTCGAAGGCCGCGGTCAACGTCAGCGCGTGGGCGGCGAAGACGACCGGCAGTGGCAGCGTTTCCACCCGTTCGACCGCGCCGATCAACTCGTCCCAGAGCTGGCTCGCCCGCTCCGGCGTGAGCCCGTCGAACTCGGCGACGTTGACGCCGCCGGAGACGGCGCGGCCCTCGGCGCGGATGAGAAGCGCCCGCGGTGGGTCCGCCTCGATCGCGTCAATCGCCGCAACCAAGCCCTTGAACATGAGCCGGTCGAAGAGGTTCAGCGGCGGGCTGTCCAGCGTCATCGTCGCGAGGCCGCCGTCGCGCTCGAGCCGGATCGGTTCTCGCTCCTCGCTCATCTCAGCGGTGGACAATAGAGCGACCGAGGAAAGGAGACGCGATGAGGATCGGAGTGCTGGGAACGGGTTCGGTGGGTCGCACGATCGCCGGCAAGCTGGTCGAGCTGGGGCACGAGGTGACGATGGGCTCGCGCTCGGCCGAGAGCGAGTCGCTGCGCGAGTGGCTCGCCGAAGCGGGTGACGCAGCGGCCGGCGGTACCTTTGCCGACGCGGCCGCCGCGGGCGAGCTGCTCTTCAACTGCACCTCCGGCGAGGGCTCGCTCGACGCGCTCGACGCCGCCGGGGCAGAGAACCTCGCCGGCAAGGTCCTGGTCGACGTCGCCAACCCGCTCGACTTCTCCAAGGGGATGCCGCCGACCCTCAGCGTCTGCAACGACGAGAGCCTCGGCGAGCGGATCCAGGCGGCTTTCCGCAGACACGGGTGGTCAAGACACTGAACACGATCAACAACCAGGTGATGACCGACCCCGGTCGCGTCCCCGGCGAGCACAATGTCTTCGTCTGCGGCGAGGACGAGGCGGCCAAGGCCGAGACCACGCGCCTGCTGCTCGAGCTCGGCTGGAGCGAGGGTCAGATCGTCGATCTCGGCGGCATTGCCGCCGCCCGTGGCACCGAGATGTATCTGCCCCTCTGGCTGCGCCTGATGGGCTCGCTCGGCACCGCAGACTTCAACATCGAGCTCCGCATCGCCTGACACATCGGCCCCTCTCAGGGCACGCGGTGGACCTCGAAGAGGTTGGTTCCGAGCTCCTGCTCGGGAAGGCCCGCGGTGATCGCGATCAGGTCACCGGGGGTGGCGATCCTGTGCTCGGCCGCGAGCCGGGCGCAGTCCTGCAACAGGGCGCGCACGTCGGTCTCCTGCTCCTGCAGCACCGCCGTCACCCCAAACAGCAAACGCAGCCGTCGCACGGTCTCGATCCGCGGCGAGACCGCAAGCACCGGCACGTTCGGGCGATGGGCGGAGACGAGCCGCGCCGTGCGACCGCTCGTCGTCGGCACCACCAGCGCCGCCAGGCCGAGCCTGTAGACCGCGCCGACCGCGCCCTGCGCCACCGAGTCGGCGACGTCCTGGGTCGCTTGGTCGGTGCGGCCGAAGAGCCAATCGCCGTAGGGCAGGTCGGGCTCGGTCGCCCGCGCGATCTGGTCCATCACCCGCACCGCCTCGACCGGGTTCTGGCCGACCGCGGTCTCCTCGGAGAGCATCACCGCGTCGGTGCCGTCGTAAATGGCGTTGGCGACGTCGGTCACCTCGGCCCGGGTGGGACGCTTCGCGATCACCATCGAGGCCAGCATCTGCGTCGCCGTGATCGCCGGCTTGGACCGCCGGCCAGCCGCTCGAATCAGCCGCTTCTGCTCGACCGGCACGCGCGAAAGCGGCATCTCGATCCCCAGGTCCCCGCGGGCGACCATGATCCCGCCCGTCGCCGCGGCGACGATCTCCTCGGCATTGGCGGCGGCCTGCTGCTTCTCGATCTTGGCGATCAACGGTATGTCGGAGTCGAGCGCCCGCAGCCGCTCGGTGACCGGCTCGAGATCGGCAGCCGCCGACACGAACGAGACCGCCAGCAGGTCGATCCCCTGCTCGACGGCGAACTCGACCCAACCGAGGTCGCCCGAGGTCGCCGCCGGCGCGGAGATTCCCGGCACGTTCATCCCCTTGTGCGAGGAGAGTGTGCCGCCCACCTCGACCTCGCAGTCGACGCCACCGTCCTCGGGCTGGCGCACGCGTAGGCGGATCGAGCCGTCGGCGAGGTAGACCGGCTCGTCCTCGCGCAGCGAGGTGACGCCCGGCCAGGTGACCGGGATCGTCTTCTGGTCTCCCTCGACCTCCTGCGGAGTCAGCTTCACGTGCATGCCGGTCTCCAGCTCGGCGACGTCGCCGCGCAGCTCGCCGATGCGCAGCTTCGGCCCGGGGAGGTCGCCGAGCACCGCCACCTCCCGGCCCGTCGTCTCAGCCGCGCCGCGGATCGCCTCGACCGTGCGCGCGTGACGCTCGCGGTCGGCATGGGAGAAGTTGAGGCGGAAGACGTCGGCGCCGGCCTCGATCAGCCGGACCAGCATCTGCGGCTCCCAGCTTGCCGGCCCTACCGTGGCGATGATCTTCGTGCGCCTGCCTCGTTCCACTTCCATGACTGTAGAGCGTGACGAATCGCACTCCGTATGCCGTGACCTTTACACCGATCTCTGTGACAATCCGGACCGTGAGCATGAGCGTCGCCGAGCGCCCCGCAGCCCCCGACGAGCCCGCCTTCCCGGGCCTCGTCGGCGAGGCACCGCCCTCCCCGGCCGGCCCGATCGACGAGGCTGAGCTCGCTGACCTCGGCAAACCGCCGGTGGTCCCCCTGCCGCGCGTCTCCCAGATGCTGCGCTTCAGCCAGCGCCAGATCGAGTACGTCTTCGGCGCTCGCCGCCGCATCGGCGAGACGTTTCGCATGCGCACGGTGATGCCCGGAGGGCCGGTCGTCACCAGCCATCCCGACCACGTGCGCTCGCTCTTCACCGCCAAGCCCGAGCAGGCGCCCTCGCTGACCGGCGAGTCGCCGCTGCGGCCGATCCTCGGCACGGGCTCGGTCCTCACCTCGGTCGGCGAGCGCCACATGCGCCAGCGCAAGCTGCTGCTGCCGCCCTTCCACGGCGAGGCGATCGAGCGCTACACCGAGATGATCCGGACGGCGACCGAACGCGAGATCGACAGCTGGCCGCTGAACCGCCCCTTCGCCCTGGCGCCGCGCATGCAGGCGATCACCCTCGACGTGATCATGGCCGGGATCTTCGGAATCGAGGGCAGGCCTAAGCGCGGCACCCCGGAGGATCGGATGCGCGTCACGGTGCGGAGCCTCGTCAACGCCTCCTCCTCGCGCGTCGGCCAGGCGGGCGAACTGCTCAACATCGGCCGCGAAGAGGCAGTCGGGGTCATCAAGCTCGGCATCACCCTTCTCGACCACCCCACCTACGCCGTGATCAAAGCCCGCCGCGCCGACCCAAACCTGGCCGAACGCCGCGACATCCTCTCCCTCCTGCTGCAGGCAGAAGCCGAGGACGGCGAGCGGATGAACGACAAAGAAGTCCGCGACGAGCTTCTCACCCTGGTCCTCGCCGGCCACGAGACGACGGCCAACTCGCTCGCCTGGGCTTGGGAGCGGCTGGTCCGTAACCCAGACGCCCACAAGGCGTTGCTCGAGGCGACGCGCAACGGCGGTGAGGCGGCCGCGGCCGAGCGGGTCGAGGCGACGATCGTCGAGAGCATGCGCTCACGCCCCGTCGTCCCCTTCATCGGCCGCCGCGTGATGGTGCCCTGGCGCTTCGGTCCCTACGGCGTCTCCGCAGACACCCCGGTCGGGATGAGCATCCTGCTCGTCCACCACCGCGAGGACCTCTACCCCGAGCCGTTTGAGTTCCGCCCCGAGCGCTGGCTGGGCCGCAAGCCGGGCACGTATGAGTGGATCCCCTTCGGCGGTGGCATCCGCCGCTGCCTCGGCGCCGCTCTAGCGATGGCCGAGATGCGCGTCGTGCTCGAGGCCACCGCCCGCCGCCTCGACCTCGAGGCCGTCGACCCCGCCCCCGAGCGCGCTCTGCATCGCAACGTGACGATGATCCCCGCCCGCGGCGGCCGTGTAGTCCTTCGCAGCCGCAGCTAGGACTCAGCCACCGCAGAGGCGCTGCCCCCCAATTGCACTGGCGCCAAATGAAGTGAGACCAGCCACTCTCTGGTTGTTTACCCCGGAAAAACCTGCAAATGGGCTCCGTTTGCACAGAGAATCTCGAAAAGACGAGTTCGTCCAACAATTCCGCCGTCGAGGCAGATATAAGTTGCGACTGGGGACGGGGCGTCGGCGTGGATCGGGGTGCTGCCCCCGGACCCATGTACGACCATGGATGACGCAAGCATCCATGAGGCCTGATAGTCCCCAGAGAAGGGGCCATGCCCCGTCCCCGATGTGCCCGGGGACGGCAAGCTCAACTCACCGATCGGGTGGCGTGCCTGAGCACCCTCCTCTCACTTTCTGTCTGCTGCCGCGAGGTCCCACGGGGCCTTCCATCCCGCCGACGCAAAGCGAATCTTGCACTGAGCCGCGGACAGAATCAGTCGAGCAATCCAGTCTCGACGGAGCGGAGAGGGAGGGATTCGAACCCTCGAGAGAGCTTGCGCCCCCTACTCGCTTAGCAGGCGAGTGCCTTCAGCCACTCGGCCACCTCTCCGGGCGTTCGGGCCGATTGTAGGAGCTTGCCGGGTGCGGCGCGGTTAGTCTCGTGGGCGTGTCCGACCGCTCGCATGCGGAGCTGGAGGCGATCTTCGAGGAGATCGAGGCGCCGTTTGCCTTCGTCGACCTCGACGCGATGTGGGCGAACTCGGATGCGATGCTGGCCCGGGCGGGGACGAAGCCGATCCGGGTGGCGAGCAAGTCGCTGCGCTGCCGGGACGTGATCCGACGTGTGCTCGCCCGCGACGAGCGCTACGCCGGCCTGATGACCTTCACCCTGCCGGAGACGCTGTGGCTGGCGGAGCAGGGCTTCGAGAACCTGCTGCTCGCCTACCCGACCACGGACATGGGCGCGCTGGAGGAGCTCGCCCTGCGCTCGGTCGCAAACCCGGAGGGAGCACCGATCGTGATGGTCGATTGCCTCGAGCACCTCGACGCGATCGAATCGGTGCTCGGCGCCGGCGCCGAGCCGGTGCGGGTCTGCATCGAGCTCGACGCCGGCTGGTGGGCGCTGGGCGGACGGATCAAGATCGGGCCGAAGCGCTCGCCGATCCACACCGTCGGGCAGGCGGTCGCCCTCGCCCGCGAGATCGAGCGGCGCGAGAAGGTGAGACTGGCGGCGCTGATGGCCTACGAGGGACAGATCGCCGGGGTCGGCGACCGGCCGCCGGGGCGACGGTTGCGCGGGGTCGCGATCGAGGCGATGCAGAAGCGCTCGACCGCGGAGCTGGCCGAGCGGCGCGGCGCGGTCGTCGCCGCGATCCGCGAGTTCGCCGAGCTGCCGATCGTCAACGGCGGCGGCACCGGCAGCCTCGAGCTGACCGGCGCCGAGGACGCGGTCACCGAGATCGCCGCCGGCTCGGGCTTCTACGCCCCCACGCTCTTCGACAGCTACAGCCGCTTCAGTCTCACTCCTGCGGCGGGGTTCGCCCTTCCCGTGGTGCGCAAGCCGGCCCAGGGGGTCGCCACGGCGCTCGGCGGCGGCTATCTCGCCTCGGGGCCCGGCGACCCCTCCCGCGTGCCCTCACCCTGGCTGCCGCCGGGCCTGAAGCTCGACCCCGAGGAGGGCGCCGGCGAGGTCCAGACCCCGCTCAGTGGACCGCTTGCTCGAGACCTCTCGGTCGGCGAGCGCGTCTACATGCGCCACGCCAAGGCCGGCGAGCTCTGCGAGCGCTTCGACTCTCTGCACTTGGTTGAGGGCGACGAGATCGTCGACGTCGTCCCGACCTACAGAGGCGAGAGCAAGGCATTCCTCTGATCCTCCGCAGGTGCAACGTGAAGTACATGTATTGCATGGAAAAGGCGGTTCACCCGACGGTGATCAAAGGGGGCCGAGGACGCGCTCGGCGTACTCGTTGGTGAAGGCGTGGCCGGGATCGAGCTCCTCGCGGGCGGCCTGGAAGTCGGCCCAGCGCGGGTAGAGCTTGGGCAGGGTGGCCGCGGTCTGGAAGTGGCGCTTGCCCCAGTGGGGGCGGCCCCCGTACTCGTTCATGATCGACTCGACCGCTTCGAAGTAGGGGCGCCACTCCATGCCGTGGTACTGGTGGACGGCGATGTAGGCGGTGTCGCGTTCGTGTGAGGGACTTAGCAGGGCGTCGTCCCCGGCGGTCACCCGCACCTCGATCGGGAAGAAGACCGGATAGCGGTTGGAGCGCACCCACTCGACCACGCGGCGCACCGCCTCCGGCCCGTTCTCGCGCGGCACGCCGTACTCCATCTCCGTGAACCGGACGCGGCGCTCGTTGGCGAAGATGCGGTCGCTGCGATCGGTCGACCTGCTGCCGGAGGCAAGCCAGGCGGCGAAGCGCGAAAGCGACGGGATCGCCCAGGGGAACGCCTTGCCCGCAGCGGAGACCGCCTCCAGCGCCCAATTCTCGAGCACGATGTCATTGAGGAAGGCAGCGGCGCGGCCGCGTGGACGGGGCGGACCCTCGGTGCGGTTACGCTCCAGCACCAGGGCCGAATCGGCGTAGGGGAAGGTGAAGAGCTCGAAGTGCTCGTGTGCATCGGCTCGCTCCTGGAAGCTGTCGAGCACCTCCTCGCGCGGCGCCTGGCTGTCGACCCTGTGCAGGACGAACGCCGGGACGCAGCGCAGCGTCACCGCGCTGATCGCGCCAAGCGCTCCGATGCTCACCCGTGCGGCGCGCAGCAGGCTCGGGTCGCCGTCGGCCGTCAGCTCGCGCACCGAGCCGTCGGCGAGCACCAGCTCCATCGCCACCACCTGCGAGGAGATGTTGCGCAGCCTGGCGCCGGTGCCGTGCGTTCCGGTCGAGATCGCGCCGGCCACGGTCTGCTTGTCGATGTCGCCGAGGTTCTCCATCGCCAGGCCGAGGCCATGCAGCTGCTGGTTGAGATCGGCGAGGACTGTGCCCCCACCGACCTTGACCAGGCCGGAATCGCGGTCCGCCTCGAGCACCCCGCTGAGCCAGCCGGCGTCGATCATCGCGCCGTCGGTCATCGCCGTCTCGGTGAAGGAGTGGCCACTGGCGACGACGCTGATCCTGCGCCCCGCCGACGCCGCTCGGACGACGACCTCCGCGAGCTCCTCCCTGGTGGCAGGCCGCAGCCGCTCCACCGGCGTACAGGACTGATCGCCGGCCCAGTTGGTCCACGTTCCCGTCATCTAGGCCTGCCCGCTCCCGCCCGACATGCTCTGGGAGCCTAGTTCGCTCAGGCCTTGACGGCCCGGATGGGCGGCGAGGCGAGAGCCTGCGAGGCGTAGGCGACCGTGCCGAGCAGGAGGGCGATGATCGCCACGCTCGGCGCCGCGTTTCCCGCGACGCTCGCCGCGCCGCCGCCAGCCAGCCCGCCGACGACCTGGCCCGCCGCCCAGGCCATGTTCGAAAGGCCGGCCGCGAAGCCCTGATGCAGCCTGCTCGACTCGGCCCTGTCCGAGAGCATGGTCAGCGCCGGCGTGAAGCAGATGCCGCCGCCGAGCGAGGTGAGGATCAGGCCCGTCATCACGATGCTCAACTGCTGCCCGATCGCGATCGCGGCCATGGCCACGGCACAGATCGCCAGCCCAACCATGAAGGGCGCTCGCCGCCCGGCCCGGTCGGAGTAGCGGCCGGCGAGGGGCGCGAGAACCGCCTCCAGCGCCGCCCCGGCGATGAAGCCCGCGGCGATCAGGGCGTGGCCGCCGTCGAGATCGGCGATCTGCAGCGGCACCAGCACCTCCACCGCCCCGAACATCACCGACGGGATGGCGACGAAGAGCGTCGCCATCACGATCGGGCGCGAGGTGATCGTCGTGGCGACCTCTCGCAGGCTCTGGGACTCCTGCACCCGGGCGTCGGGCAGGCGCGTGGCGGCATAGATGAGCGCAAGCGCGACGACGAGCACGGCGCTGAAAACCATTTCCGTGCCGACGGTGGCGGCGAGGGCACCGAGAGCGGGACCGAACAGGGCGCCGGCGACCGCCGTGCCGAGTGCCGTGCCGATCACCGCCCCCCTCCGCCCCGGCGGCGAGACGCTGATCAGCCAGGTCAGCGCCCCGGACCAGATCAGCGCCCCGGCGCCACCCTGGCTGAAGCGCGCAGCATCGAGCAGCAGGAACCGGTGGGCGAAGCCGAAGACGACGCTGGCGCAGCCGAGCAGCAGCAGCCCCGAGACAACCGTCCGCTTCGGCCCGAAGCGCGAGGCGACGATCCCGGCCGGCAACGAGAAGACGAGCGTGCCGGCTGCGTAGGAGGCCGAGAGCACGCCGGCCTGAGCCTTGCTCAGCCCAAGCTCGGCGACGTAGTCGGGCAACAGCGGCGCGATCGCCGAGAAGAAGACGACGTCGAAGAAGACCATCGCCGAGGCAAATGTGAGCAGCCGCCGCATTGCAGACAATACAATCACCTTTTGCTCTGAAATACCAGAGCACTCCCCAAGTTGCGCCGCTGCGTCTAGCATCGGCCCATCGCTTACTCCCCGGAGGGGTGGCAGAGCGGTTGAATGCACCGGTCTTGAAAACCGGCAGACGTCTAACGGCGTCTCGAGGGTTCGAATCCCTCCCCCTCCGCTGTCGACTCAGTCGATGACGTAGGCCAGGTTGAAGCCGTCGTGGCCCTTGGCGCCGACGGTCTGGATCGTGGTTGCTTCGACGCGGGGCTCGGCGGCGAGCATTTCGTGGAAGCGGCGCTGGGCCGGAATCGTGGGGTCGTCGCTGGCGGGGTTGGCGAGCTCGCCGAAGCGGACGACGTTGTCGCTGACGATCAGGCCACCCGGGCGGGTGCGTTCCAGCGACCAGGAGAAGTAGTCGGGAGTGTGAACCTTGTCGGCGTCGATGAAGACGAAATCGAAGGGGCCGGCGCCCTCCGCCGCGAGCTGCGGCAGCAGGTCGAGGGCCGCGCCGACGCGGAGGTCGACGCGGTCGGTGAGACCGGCGCGCTCGAGGTTCGCGGCCGCCACCTCGGCGTTGCGCGGCTCAGCCTCCAGCGTAATCAGGCGGCCGCCCTCAGGCAGCGCACGGGCGAGCCAGATGGTGCTGTAGGCGCCGAGGGTGCCGAACTCGAGGATCGCGCGGGCGCCGATCGACTGCGCCAGCAGGGTGAGCAGCTTTCCCTGGGGCGGGGAAACCTGGATTGCCGGCAGGCCGGCGGCCTCGCTCTCGCGCAGCGCCCCCTCCAGCGCCTCGTCGTGAGGCGCCAGCAGGCCCGACACGTAATCGTCGACGGCGCTCCAAGAGTCCTCAGCCACGGGTGAGGTCTATCAGGCGGACTGCCGCGGCAGGAAACGCCCGCATGCGGCCGAACGTGCGGGGCATGGAAATGGCATCGCGCCGCGAAAGAAGGCGTGAACGCTGGGTGGCTCGCGCCGAGCGGGTCAGCGACGCCTTTGGCCTCGTGCTGGCGCTGGTGCTCCTCACCTACGTGCTCACCTCGTTGATGGAGAACCGCGGCTGGTCCTCGGTGGTGCTGACCGTGGCGACGGGGGCGACATCGGTGGTGGCGCTGACCAGCTCGCATGTCCGCGCCAGGTTGGTGCGCATCGCCATCTCGCTCTCACTGCTGACCGTCCTCCTCGCCGCGATCGGCGCCGCCACCGGCGACCACACCTGGCTCAACGTCGCCTCGGCGATCCAGGTCTCGCTGCTAACCGTGGCGATGGCGGCGGTCCTGCGCCGCGTCCTCACCGCGTCCGAGGTCGGCTCGCGCACGATCCTTGGCGCCCTCAGCGTCTACGCCGTGCTCGGCATCCTCTTCACCTTCGTCTACGGCGCCATAGACCGCATCCAGAGCGGGCCCTTCTTCGAAGCTCACCCCCACCCGGTCGGCTCGGACTTCCTCTTCTTCAGCTACACGACGCTGACCACGACCGGCTACGGCAACCTCGTTCCCGGCGGCCAGCCGGGACAGCTCGTCTCCGGCCTGGAGATGATGGCCGGGCAGATCTTCCTCGTCACCCTCGTCGCCGGCCTGGTCAGCCTCTGGCGCCCCGGCGAAGCGCTCAGGCGACGCCGCGAGCGCAGCGACGAAGCCTGAGCCCCAGATTGGAGACCGAAGTCCGCTTCAGCCAGTCGCCGCTCAGCTGAAGTACTGCCCGTGGAAGCCAAACGGGATGTGATGGGGAACCCGGGCGCGGCCCAGCTCGGACATGTCCGCGGCGTCGAGGACGAGCAGGTAGGAGCTGGCGGCACCGGCGTCGAGGACGACCGAGAGCAGCACTCCGCCGTCCTCGCGCCCACCTCTCTCCGGAGCCGGGACGAAGACCGGCTCGCCGGGGAAGGCGCCGGGCTCGCGCCACTCGGTCGCCTCGCCGTTCTCGACGTCGATCTTGACCAGCCGGTCGAGGAATTCGCTTCCCTCGGCCGCGGTGGGCGCGCCGACGCCCCATGTGTAGCGGTAGGGCTTCCCGTTGCGCTCGCGGTAGTCGATCCGCGGCAGCTCCAGCGGCGCGTCGCTGAGCTGCTCCTCGGCGACCGTGCCGCGGTCAAGGTCGACCCGGTAGCGCAGCAGCTGCGGCAGGGCCTCGGGCGGAGGCGGCGTCGTGCGCAGGCGCTCGAGATA
>CAZQET010000196.1:0-10202 GCA_964591825.1 uncultured Conexibacteraceae bacterium | reverse complement strand
TTGTTGCTGCCCGGTTTTCGGGAGGCGAGAGCGAACACGTACATGGAGGAGAGCGAACACGTACATGGAGTACGCTTAGGTGCGCAGCGCAAGAGTTAGGCTTAGGTTTGCGCAATGCGGGCGCGGCCGGGCCAAATCGGTCGGGCTGGGTAGTTGTTACTACAAGATCTCGATTCAACTTGACCGCGGAGCAGGGGGTGTGTCACTGTGCACGCTGTCACACGTCGTCAGCGTGTTTCTTTCACCCCCTCTCCATCCGGTGAACGGCGCGCGCGCGGCAGTTCCCTTCGAGTCGGGCGCCGCGCCGAGCCGGGAGACGATCGCCGTACGGCGATCGTCTCCCGCACGAGGGGCCCGGCCGTGGAGCCTCGCACAGAGACATACACTGACCGACTCTGAGCTCTCTGCGCTCGGGTAAGAATCCAACGGTGTTATTTGAACGCCACCTTGTCGACCGCCTCCTTGATCTTGTTGACGATCACGTCAGCCAGCTCGGTGCCCTGCTTGCCGTTGAAACCCTTCATCGCTGCGACCATGCCGACCATCAGCAGCGAGACGAGCAGGATCAGGCCGACGTACTCAACCGTGCCCTGCCCGCCCTGGCCTTCGGTAAGGGCGCGAACCTGACGCACCCGGCGCCCGATGAAGGCGTGGACGTATCCCATTGCCGCGTAGAACATCGAAGCTCCTTTCTCTGGGTTGAGAGGCCGATGCTGGACGGCGCCGACGCACGGATCTAGACCGCAGCGCAACAACTCTGTGACGTCTCTGCCAGGAATGAGCCACCGCTCCTGGATTCGGCGGGCGGCGCCCGTCGGCACGGATACGCTCCCGCCGTGCGCGTGCTGGTCGTCACGAACTTCGTGCCCGACGCCGAGACCCCGCAGCGGGGCCGCTGGATCCGCGACCAGGTGGCCGAGCTCGAGCGCCTCGGCGTCGAGGCCACCTGCTTTGAGTTTCCGCGCGGGCGCGGTGAGTACCTTCCCGCAACCCGCCGCCTGCGGCGCCTGCTGAGGCGCGAGAGCTTCGATCTCGTCCACGCTCACTACGGATTGGTCGGATGGTGCGCGCGCCTGGCGGGCGCCAGGCCGCTGATCGTCAGCTTCCACGGCACCGACGTGCGCCACCCGCTGGTCGGGCCCTTCTCGCGCCGCCTGGCGTGGCGCGTGGACCTGGTCGCCGCCGTCTCGCGGGCGCTCTTCTCCACCGAGAACGGGCGTCCCGGCCTACCCGCCGTACCGGGCTCCGCGGTGCTCCCCTGCGGCCCGGACCTGCGCCGCTTCGGGCGCCGCGACCGCACCGAAGCGCGCTCCGCCCTCGGCCTCGATCCGCGAGGCCGTTATCTGCTCTTTCCCGCTGATCCGCAGCGCCTCGAGAAGCGCCACGACCGCGCGGTCGAGCTGGCGGCCGCCTGCGGGGCCGAGCTGCTCACCGGCGGCTCGATCGAACCTGAGCAGATGCCGCTCTGGATCAACGCCGCCAACGCCGTCCTCGTCACCTCCGACTACGAGGGCTTCGGCCTCGCCGCGATCGAGGCGCTGGCCTGCGACGTGCCGGTGCTCTCCACCCCGGTCGGAGCGGCGCCCTATGCGCTCAGGGGAGTGAGCGGCACCCTCTGCGCGCCCTTCCAGCTCGAGACCTGGCGGGCCCGCGCCGCACCGCTGCTGGAAGCCTCCGACCCGCGCGTCGTGGGGGCGACACGCGCCGCGACGCTCTCCGCCGCGCGGATGGCGACACGCACCCTTCAGGCCTACCGCGCCGTCCTCGGCGACGAGTAATAGATTTGGGACCGTGAGCGGCGAGGACCTCAGCGCCCAGGTCGAGATGGCGAAGCGCCGCCTCGAGGAGGCCGCGGCTGCCGCCAGCACCGCCGAGAAGCGGGTCGCCGCCGAGATCGAGGCGCTCGAGGCCGACCTCGAGAACGAGCGGGCGCGTGCCTCGGAGGCGCTCGAGCAGTTGAGCGCCGCCCACGCTGAGGAGATCCGCCGCGAGCGCGAGGCGAAGGACAAAGTCCTCGCCGAGGCCGAGAGCCGCCTGGCCGAGATCGAAGCGCAGGCGGAAGCGGCGGAGAAGCGCATCGCCGAGGCGGAGAAGAGGACCGCGGAGGCCGAGGGGTCGATCGAGGCCGAGCGCAGCCGCGCCCGCGACTCCGCCGCCGCCTGGCTGCAAGGTCAGATCGACTCGATTCGACGAGAGGCTGAACGGCGATAGAGGCGGCCGCCGAGTTCGACGTCGTCGTCGTCGGCGGCGGCGGCGCGGGCCTCTGGACCGCCCTGAAGGCTGCCGAGCAGGGCGGCCGGGTGTGCGTCGTGTCGCGCACCCCGCTCTCCCAGAGCGCCAGCTACTGGGCCCAGGGCGGGCTCGCGGCGGCGCTCGAACCGGGTGACTCGCCCGCCCAGCACGCGGCCGACACGATCGCCGCGGGACGCGGCCTCTGCCGCCCGAGCGCCGTGCGGGCCCTGGTCGAGGAGGCGCCGGCGGCCGTCGAGGAGCTGCGCGCCCGTGGTGTCCGCTTCGACCTCGACCCCGGCGACGAGCTCTCGCTCGGGCTCGAGGGCGGCCACACCCGCCGCCGCATCGTCCACGCCGGCGGCAGCGCCACCGGACACGAGATCACCGCGAAGCTGGCGGCGATGGTCGCCGCCGAGCCGCGGATCGAGGTGCGCGAGCGCGCCTCGATGACCTCTCTATGGAGCGACGGCCGGCGCTGCCACGGCGTGCTCGGCGCCAACGGCGGGATCGCCGCGGCGGCGACCGTGCTGGCGACCGGCGGCGGCGCGGCGCTGTGGCGCCGCACCTCCAACCCGCGCGGCGCGATCGGCGCCGGCCCGACGATGGCGTCCGCGGCGGGAGCCGACCTGGCCGACCTCGAGTTCTGCCAGTTCCACCCGACCGCGCTCTACATGCCGGGCACGCGCTTCGACGGTCAGCTGATCACCGAGGCCGTGCGCGGCGAGGGCGCGACCCTGCTCGACGCGGCCGGTCGTCGCTTCACCGACGAGCTGGCGCCGCGCGACGCGGTAACGGCGGCGCTCCTCGATCGCCTCGAGGCGGACGGCACCAAGGCCGTCCAGCTCGACCTGAGGGGCATCGACGCCGAGCGCTTCCCCAACGTCTTCTCCCTGCTGCGTGAGGCCGGCCTCGACCCGAACGCCGCGCCCGTCCCGGTCGCCCCGGCCGCCCATTACACGATGGGCGGCATCGCGGTCGACGTGCACGGCCGCTCCTCGCTACCCGGACTGCTCGCCGTCGGCGAGTGCGCCTGCACGGGGCTGCACGGAGCGAACCGCCTCGCCTCGAACTCGCTCAGCGAGTGCTTCGTCTTCGGCACCCGCACCGCCCGGGCCGCCCTCGACGAAAGCGCGGCGAGCACCCTCCCCCAGCCGGGCGAGTGGCGCTTCGCACCGCCCACCGAGGCGACCCGCGACGCGGTCTGGGAGCTGGCCGGGCCGCGCCGCGACCCTGAGCGCCTGAGCCGGCTGCTCGACGATCCCTACCCGCTGGCGCACGCCATCGCCGCCTCCGCGCTCGCCCGCTGCGAGTCGCGCGGAGGACATCTGCGCGTCGACTTCCCCGCGCTCGACGCCGAGCTCGACGGCATCCACTTCCTCTACGCCGCCGACGGCGAGATGCGCCGCGAGAGCTGGCGCTAGCTTCCCAGGCGTGCTGCTCGGTGTCGACGTAGGCGGAACCTTCACCGACGCCGTCCTCTTCGACGGCGAGGAGCTGCACACGGCGAAGCTGCCGACGACGCCCGGTGACCAGTCGCTGGCGGTGATCGCCGCGGTCGAGCGGGTGCTCGAGCGCGCCGACGCGAGCGGCGCCGACGTGGAGGTCTTCTCACATGGGATGACCGTCGGCACCAACGCGCTGCTGGAGGAACGCGGGGCGCGCACCGCGCTGATCACCACCCGCGGCTTCGCGGACGTCCTCGAGATCGCCCGCCAGGACCGGCCCCAGCTGTACCGGCTCTGCGCGCCGAAGGCGCGCCCGCTGGTCGATCCCGAGCTGCGCTTCGAGGCGACCGAGCGCGTCGGGCCGCGGGGAACCGTCGAGCCGCTCGCCGAGGACGAGCCCGCCCGCCTCGCCGAGGCGCTGCGCGGCAGCGGCGCCGAGTCGGTTGCGATCTGCCTGCTCTTCTCATACGTCGACTCGAGCCACGAGCGGCGCATCGCCGAGCACCTGCGGCGCGAGCTGCCCGCGGTGCACGTCTCCGCCTCGCACGAGGTGCTGCCCCGCTTCCGCGAGTACGAGCGCTGCTCGACGACGACGATCGACGCCTACCTCTCCCCTCTGCTGGGCCGCTATCTCGAGCGTCTCGGCGAGGCGTCCGCCGGCGCCGGCCTGCCGGCGCCCCTGGTGATGCGCTCCTCCGGCGGCGTCGCCGAGGCCACCGAGGCGGCCCGGGCGGGCGCTTGGAGCGTGCTCTCGGGACCGGCGGGCGGCGCCGTCGGCGCCAGCCTGATCGCCACCCTCAGCGGCGACGGCAACGCGCTCGGCTTCGACATGGGCGGCACCTCCTGCGACGTCTGCGTGGTTCAGGGCGGCGAGGTGCGCCGCACCGACTCGCGCGAGATCGGCGGTCGCACGATCCAGCTGCCGATGGTCGATGTCCACACCGTGGGCGCCGGCGGCGGCTCGATCGGCTGGCGCGACGGCGGCGGCGCCCTGCGCGTCGGACCGCGCTCGGCGGGCGCCGAGCCGGGCCCGGCCTGCTACGGCCGCGGCGGCCGTGAGCCGACGGTCACCGACGCCAACCTCCTGCTCGGCCGCCTGCCGGCCGACTCGCAGCTGGCCGGCGGGGTGAGCCTCGACCGCGAGGCCGCGACCGCGGCGGTCGGCTCGCTCGCCGAGGCGCTCGGGCTCGGGGTCCTCGCCGCGGCGGAGGGGATCGTGCGAGTGGCCAACCAGGAGATGGCGCGCGCCCTGCGCGTGGTCACGGTCGAGCGCGGCATCGACCCGCGCGGCTTTGCCCTGCTGCCCTTCGGCGGAGCTGGGCCGATGCACGCGGCCGCGGTCGCCGCCGAGCTCGGCGTCGAGCGGATCCTCTGCCCCCGCGCGGGCGGCGTCCTCTCAGCCCTCGGCCTCTGCGCGTCGGAGCGCCGTCGCGACACGGCCCGCACGGTGATGCTGAGCGGCGCGGAGCTGAGCGGCGAGCGAATCGCCGCCGAGGTCGAGGAGCTGATCGCGGCGCTCACCGACGGCATGGAGGCCGCCGAGCCCGAGGTCGTCTACGAGATGCGCTACGCCGGCCAGGCCTTCGAGCTGCCGGTGCCGGGGCCGCCGCACCCCGACCCGTCCGACCTCGCCGAGCGCTTCGCCGCCGCGCACGAGGAGCGCTACGGCCACCGCGACCCACAGGGCGAGGTGATTCTGGTCCACATTCGCCTGGCGATGGTCGAAGCGGTCGCCCGTCCGCGGCCGGCGGCCGCCACGGGAGATGTCGAGGAAGCGACGAGGCAGGTCCGCTACGGCGGGGAGTGGCTGGAGACTCGCGTCCTGCGCGGCGAGCCGCCCGCCGGCCTCGCCGCCGCCGGGCCGGCCGTGTTCGAGCTGCCCGAGGCGACCTTCGTCCTGCCCCCCGGCTGGCGCGCCACCGTCGATCCCACCGGAACCATCCGCACCAAGCACGAGGGTGCAACGCGTTGACCCCTCATACCGGGGACAAGGCGTTTCACCCAGCAGGACGGCCTCTCGATCCGGTCACCTTGCAGGTGACGATCGGCGCCCTGCGCGCGGCCTGCGACGAGATGGGCGCGGCGCTGATCCGCTCGGCCTACTCAGCCAACATCAAGGAGCGCCACGACTGCTCGACCGCGATCTTCGATCCCGACGGCGAGCTGGTGATGCAGGCCGAGCACATTCCGGTCCACCTCGGCTCGATGCCCGACGCGGTCGCCGCGGTGCTCGACCAAGAGCTGCGGCCGGAGGAGTCCTGGATCCTCAACGATCCCTTCCGGGGCGGAACCCACCTGCCGGACATCACCCTGATCACGCCGGTCTTCGCCGCCGGCGAGCTGCTCGGCTTTGCCGCCTGCCGCGCCCACCATGCCGACGTCGGCGGCCCGACCCCGGGCAGCATGCCGGCCGGCTCGACCCGGCTCGCGGACGAGGGAGTCGTAATCCCGCCCACCAGGGCCGATGCGGAGACGCTGCGCGAGCTGGCCCGGCAGATGCGTTTTCCCCAGCAGCGCCTCGCCGACCTGCGTGCCCAGCAGGCGGCCAACCGGATCGGCGCCCGTCGCCTCGCCGAGCTGGCCGAGCGCGGCGGCGTCGCCCAGCTGCGCGCCGGCATGGCGGAGATCCTCGCCTACGCCGAGCGCCGCACTCGCACCGCACTCGCCGAGCTCCCGGCCGGCGCCTACACCGCATCGGACTTCCTCGAGACCCAGGACGGCGACGTGCTCCTGCGGGTCGAGGCGACGATCCGCGGCGAGCTGCTCACGCTCGACTTCGCCGGCACCGACGCCCAGGTCGAGGGCAACCTCAACTGCCCGCTCTCGGTGACGAAGTCCGCCGCCTTCTTCGCGGTCCGGGTGCTGACCGACCCTGACGCGCCACCCTCGGCCGGCGCCTACCGCCCGATCGAGGTGCGGGCGCCCGAGGGGTGCTTGCTAAACGCCCGCCCGCCCGCCGCGGTCGCCGCCGGCAACGTCGAGACCTCGAGCCGCGTCGCCGATCTCGTCATCGCCGCCCTCGGCAGCGCCAGAGCCGTGCCGGCCCAGGGCCAGGGGACGATGAACAACCTGACCCTCGCCAACGAGAGCTTCACCTATTACGAGACGCTCGGCGGCGGTCAGGGCGCCTGCCCGGAGGCGGACGGCCCGAGCGCCGTCCACGTGGCGATGTCGAACACCCTCAACACGCCCACCGAGGCGCTGGAGAGCGAATTCCCGCTGCGCGTGCGCGAGCTCTCAGTGCGCCGGGGGAGCGGCGGAGACGGCCGGCGCCAGGGCGGCGACGGGCTGGTGCGCGAGATCGAGGCGCTGGCCGCGATGCGCTACTCGCTGATCGGCGAGCGCCGTCGCCGTCCACCGCGCGGCCGCGACGGCGGCGGGGATGGCGCACCCGGACGCAACCTGCTCAATGGCCAGCCCCTGCCGGGCAAGCACGAGGGGGATCTGGCCCCCGGCGACGTGCTCCGGCTCGAGACTCCCGGGGGCGGCGGACTCGGATAGTCAGTGATCTTCATCACAAAATTTGCAATTGGGCGGCGCTCGTCTAAAATGCTCCACTCGGGCGGGCTTCTCTCCTGGCAAGGGACTCGAGGCGTCCCCTCCCAGTCAAGTTTCAACCCACCTTCTATAGGTACGACTTCAAATGCCGATCGCATTCAAGGAATGGGCCGTCACGGTCCGTGCGCTCGCCGAGGGCGAGCAGCTGCTGACCCTCCGCAAGGGCGGGATCCGCGAGGAGAACAAGCACTTCGAGCTCGAGCACGAACGCTTCTTCCTCTACCCGACCTTCGACCACCAGCGCAACAACCTGGTCCGCGAGTCGCACCACCCCGAGCTCGGTCGCGCCCTCGAGGAGGGCGTCTGGCCGGACGAGGAGCCGCCCGCGCGGGCGCTGCTCCAGGACGGCGGCATCTCCCAGCCGGAGCGGGTGCGCCTGCGCGCCTGGGCCGAGGTCACCGACCACGTCACGGTCACCGACCCCCGCGTGGTCGACGGCCTCTCGCCGTACTATGTCTGGACTCCCGACTACGCCGAAAAGCGGCTCAACTGGAAGCGCCGCCACCCGCTACACGTGCTGCTGCTGCGGGTCCATCGCATCCCGCGCCCGGTGACGGTTCGCGTGCGCGAGGAGTACCACGGCTGCCACTCCTGGGTCGAGGTCGACCGCGAACTGCCCTTCGAGGGCACCCCGGTGATGGCAGACGAAGAGTTCGAGCGCGCTCGCTCGGAGATCCTCGACGTCTGCGGCTCCCGCGAGCCAGCCCTGGTCTAAGGCCGACTGGGCGGCGCATCTCGGCGTCCTCGGTCGCTTGCGTGAAGAGCACGCGGCGCTCCCTGCGTCCTTGATCTGCTCGCCCACCCAGCCTTAGTAGGGTCGGCTCATTCCCTGGGTCGAGACGAAATCTCTCAGCTTTACGGCGCGGCACGACAGCGGGGACTCGTCATTCGCGGAGCGGACGCTGGACCGGATGGAGGAACTGCGGCTGCGTCTCGAGGACCGCTTCGCCGTGGTGCCGGGCGGCATCGTCGTCGTCGTTCACACCAACCCGGTCTGGCTCTCGCTTGCGCACCCCTTCCTGCCGGCGGCGCGCTGGTCGGCGGCGCCGGCCGGGCGTCGCTACCTCGCGGGCTGGCCGATGTCGACCGAGCTGCACGTCCTCAACGACCCCCATATGGAGCGGCGCGCCGGCGGCGAGGACTCGCGCGAGGCGCTGCGCGGCACGGCGGAGCGCCTCTACGCCCAACTCGTGATCGCCACTAACAACCGCGAGCTGCCGCCCTCCTGGACCCCGCGCCGCTTCGCCCGCTACCTGCGTTGGGCCTGGCTGGTCGAAGGCGGCGCCCAGTACTTCTCGCGTCAGGTCGGCTTCTACCGCCCCGCCGTCATCCGCCGCCTGCGCGAGAGCGCTCGGCCCTCCTTCCCGCCCTCGCGCCGCGACGCGGTGATCCTCGGCGGCACGATCTTCGACCTGCTGGAGGCCGAGCGCGGGCCCGATGCATGCGAGTGGCTGGCGCTCAACCTGCTCCCCGGCGGCGCCCGAGCGACGATCGAGGCCGCCTTCGAAGCCCGCTTCGCCGCGGTCGAAGATGCCTGGCGGGGCTACCTGCGCGAAATCGCCCGGCCCACGTCCGCCTAAGGGAGGATGGCGAAATCCGCGGGGCGGTCTGGCGAGGGCCGGACCAAGCGGGCAAGAAGGGAGAGGCCGAATAGCAGCGCTGATGAGTATCCGGTCCGCTCAGACGACCGCCTTTGAATCCTCCGGCTCCGCACTCAAGGCCGGGTGGGAACGCGCATCCGATATTGACCCCACTCAGGGGTGGTCAATGTCGGATGCGCGTCTTGCTGTGTTTCGCAAGGCCGGGCGGCGCCAGAGGCGTGCGGGGTTTCGCCAATTCCTCCCAGTGAAATCTCGATGAAGCCTTTTTGGGCGCCAGGGCCCGGAAGAAGCTTCATTCCTGGCCGGCGGGGCCGGCGAGGATCTCACGCGCCCTTTCGGCGGCCGACTCAGGGACGAAGATCTGATGTGGGCCAGCACCAAGCATGGCGTATGAGCTGCCAAAGCCGTACGGACGCTTCAACACGCTGGGAATCCCATGATCGCTGAGCAGGCCCTGGATCATTTCCGCCTCCATCGCCGTTTGGGCATAGGCAACCTTGACCTCCTTGCCGCTACTCGACGACGAGCTCTGCATCGGCGATCTTCAGGTCCTTCAGCCAGTAGGCCTTGACGTCAGGGGCGTCCTCGTCCGCCAGCGAGACGATCACGTAGATCGCGTCGGGCCAGTTGACCGCCTGGTTGACGTCGGTCTGCGACGGATGGGCGGCGCTCTTGGTGTGCGAGTGGTAGATCGCCAGCAGCTCGCCCCCCCCGTCCTCAATCGCCTTCAGGGCGTCGTACTGCCCCTGCGGGTCCATCTCGAAGCGCAGCGGGCTCGCCGCCGAGTTCTCGACCGGGATCACCATCGTTGCCTGCCCGTCCGCCCCCCCGACCATCCCGCAGCACTCGTTGGGAAGGTCCGCGCGCGCGTGCGCGACCATCTCGTCGATCAGGGGCTGAGAGATCCGCATCGGCCGAGCGAGGCTAGCGGAACGAAAGCTACGGCCGCACCGTGTCGTGCCCAGGACCGCCGAAGAGCGTGTCGCGGCCCTTGCCGCCGCAGATGAGGTCATCACCGCCCAGGGCGCGCACTTTGTCGGCGCCGCCGAGCGCGGCGATCACGTCGCGGTGCGGGGTGCCTTCGATTTCGTCGGCCTTCGAGGTGCCGACGATCGTCGCCTTGTGGCCGAGGCAGCGGAAATGAGCGGTGCCCCCGGCGAGCCGGTAGAGCGAGAACGATTTCGTCGTCCCGCAGCACGGTTCGGTCAGGGCGACGATCCGGCCCTTGCTCTGCAGGGCGACCGCGGTGGCGGGCCCAGTCGCGGGCAGCTCCGCCTCCGTCCCGGCGGCAAATGTCCGGTCGAGGCCACCGCCGGGTCGCATGCGCCCGACCGCGGCGGCGCCGCTCCAGCCGCCGGCGACGAGC
>CAZQET010000195.1:0-13457 GCA_964591825.1 uncultured Conexibacteraceae bacterium | reverse complement strand
GGCTTTCTCGATGTCGAGACACCGGTGCTGACCCGCTCGACCCCGGAGGGCGCCCGCGACTTCCTCGTCCCCAGCCGCCTCCAGCACGGCTCTTTCTACGCGCTTCCGCAGTCGCCGCAGCTGTTCAAGCAGCTGCTGATGGTCGCGGGCTTCGAGCGCTACTACCAGATCGCCCGCTGCTTCCGGGACGAGGCGACGCGCGCCGATCGGCAGGCGGAGTTCACCCAGCTCGACATCGAGATGTCCTTCGTCGACGTCGACGACGTGATCGACGTCAACGAGCGCCTGCTGGCGCACGTCTTCGAGCGGGTCGGCGGCCCCGCGATCGAGTTGCCGATGCAGCGGATGTCATATGACGAGGCGATGTCTCGCTTCGGCACCGACCGGCCGGACCTGCGCTTCGGCCTCGAGCTTGTCGACCTCGGCGATGCCCTGCGCGAGACCGAGTTCAAGGTCTTCCGCTCGGTCCTCAACGGCGGCGGGGCGGTGCGCGGTCTGAACGCCGGCAAGCGCGAGGTGCCGCGCTCTGAGCTCGACGGGCTGATCTCGCGGGCCCAGGAGCTGGGGGCCAAGGGTTTGGTTTGGGCCTTCCGCGAGGGCGATGGCTGGCGTTCGCCGACAGCGAAGTTCCTCTCCGAGAGAGAGCTGGCCGGGCTCAACGAGCGCCTCGGCGCCGAAGAGGGCGACCTGCTGCTGCTCGTCGCCGACGAGCGCCCGGTGACCGACGCGGTGCTGGGCCAGCTGCGGCTGGACCTGGCCGGGCGCTTCGATCTGATCGACCCCGACGAGCACCGCCTGCTCTGGATCGTCGACTGGCCGATGCTCGAGTGGAACGAGGGGGAGGGGCGCTGGGACGCGCTGCACCATCCGTTCACGGCGCCCGCGGGCGAGTTCGATCCGGACGACCCCGGCGCGGCGCAGGCCCGGGCCTACGACGTCGTCTGGAACGGGCAGGAGCTGGGTGGCGGCTCGATCCGCATCCACGACGCTGGCGTGCAGCAGGCGGTTTTCGCCGCACTCGGGATCGACGCCGCCGAGGCGGAGGCCCGCTTCGGCTTCCTGCTCGAGGCGCTGCGCTACGGCGCGCCGCCGCACGGCGGCATCGCCTACGGCATCGACCGCATCGTGCAGCGCCTCTACGGGGCGGAGACGATCCGCGACGTGATCGCCTTCCCGAAGACCGCCTCCGGCTTCGACCTGCTCACCGGCGCGCCGGCGCCGGTCGAGGATCTCCAGCTCAAGGAGCTGGGGATCGCTCTTCACCAGCGCCGCCTCGCCGGACACTGAGATGGGCATCCTGCAGCGGATCCTGGCTGCTTTCGGGAAACGCGGCCCGGGCGCGACCCCGGTCCACCTCGACGACCCGCGCTTCGACAGCTGGGAGGTCGTGCGCGACTACGCCGACGTGAGGACCGCGCGAGCCTGGCATCAAGCGCTGATCGAGGCCGGGATCGAGGCGGTCCTGACCAGCGACTGGCCGCTCGATCGCTTCGGCCGCGGCGACATCGCCCTGCGCGTCCAGTCCGAGGACTGGAGCGAGGCCGAGCTGCTTCTCGCCAACCTCGACGATTGACGGCGCTGGGATCGCCGACGTGCCGGCCTCCGGCTGTTGGCGCGCGGGCGAGGAGGTCGCGAAGTCGGGTTGTTGCCCCCTCGCCATCGCGCCCGCCCGGTGCTACGGTTGCGCCAGAGGCTCGAGCCCGTACGTGAGCCGTCTCACCGTTTGACCCAACACAAACGGCGCGGGAGCTGATCTCTCAAGACCCCGTGGGGTTGCGAGGAGGCGCCCACCCTTTACTTCAAGGGATCAAAGCTAGAGGCGGTACCGGCGGGCTGGAGCCTCGTGAACCTGGCTCGGTTGGGCATGGCACGCGCCCCGCGGCGGCGGACCGGCTCGAGGCGGCGTCCTCGCCGGTTTGCGTGGCGCTGCCACGCGGCACCGGCTGCGTCCTTGCCTCGCTTGGTCCGGCGCTCGCCGGCCACGTACCTTGCCCTCCCTCGACAGGTTCGTTTGAGAATCGGCGCATTCTGCGCACCACGCGTGCGCTCGTCTCGGTCAGCTTTGGGCGATGACGAGTGGTGATGCTGACGATTCCCGTATTCGCCATCTATGCGATGGCGAATACGGGAATGGAGAGGGGACGTTGCCTGATACTGCGATCGCTGAGCTGGCGAGACGGCAGCATGGGGTTGTGGGGCGGCGGCAGCTTGCTGAACTTGGGATCGGTCGGGGTGCGGTTGAGACTCGGCTGCGTCGTGGGTCTTTGCACGTGGTCCATCGAGGCGTCTATGCGGTTGGCCATACCGTGCTCACGCCCAAGGGTCGCTGGATGGCTGCCACGTTGGCGTGTGGCTCGGGGGCGGTGCTGAGTCACCGCTCGGCTGGGCGCTGCTGGGGTCTGTTGAGCGGTTCTGATGACGCCGTGCTCGAGGTGACTCGCCCTCGCGGTCATGGAGCGCGGTCGGGCATCGCGATGCACAGAGCGGCTCTGCCGCCCGACGAGCGCACCGTGATCGAGTGCGTGCCCGTTACCACCGTGTCACGGACGATCTTCGACATCGCGGCATGTGGAGATCGGCGCAACGCCGAGCGCGTTTTTCACGAGGCGGAAGTCCAGGGCTTGACCGACACCGTCTCCCTCCCGGACCTTCTCGGACGCTACCCAGCCCACGCAGGCGTACTGCTTCTACGCGAGCTACTCGGGATCGGACCACACGGCGGCGTGACGGTCAACGACTTCGAGGACCTCTTCGCCGACTTGATCGAGCGTCATCGGCTACCTCGCCCTCGATTCAACCCGGACCTCGTCGTCGGCGGGCGGCAGTTCAGGCCCGACTGCGCATGGATGGAGCAGAGGGTGGTCGTTGAGCTCGACGGTCGCGCAGTACATGGAACGCGGCGCGCGTTCGAGTCCGATCGGGAGCGGGACCGGATCTTCACCGCCAGCGGATGGCGGGTCGTCCGCGTCACTTGGCGGCAGCTATCCCGCGCTCCCGATGAGATTGGACGGGATCTACAGCGTGCCCTCGCCATCAGTCCCGTATTCGCCATGTCATAGATGGCGAATGCGGGAATGGGCCTTGGGCTGGGGTGGGTCTACCCTGTCCTAGTGGATCGGGAGCTATTTGACGCTTATCTGCATGATCGAAGCCGCGCCGCAGATCCGGCTGAGGGTGCTTTCACCGGGGCTGCAGGTGGGGCTGCGTGTGGGGATCTCTCGCGGCTGTCGATCTCGATTGGGGACGGCGGACGAATCGAGGGAGTGACCTTCGACGCCGAGGGGTGCGGGGCGATGCGGGCGGCCACCGCGGTCGTGGCGGAGATGGTCGACGGGGAGGACGTGCTGGCCGCGGCGGGGGTCGGGATCGACGAGGTCGACGCGGCGCTCGGTGGGCTCACGCCGGCGAAGCGACACGCGGCGCAGCTGGCGGCCGATGCGTTGCACCGAGCGCTTGCGCAGGCAGCGGCTTCGAATCTGACGCTGGCGCCGAGCTCGGCTTCCGGCGATAGTCGCGAGCCCGCCTCACCTGACCCAGCCACGGCGAGCAGCGCCCCTCGAGAGCGCGTCCTCGTTGCCATGTCGGGCGGCGTCGACAGCGCCGTCGCCGCGCTGCTCGAGCAGGAGCGGGGGGCGGAGGTGGTCGGGGTAACGCTGAAGCTCTGGGCGGATCCCGAGACGGATGGAGCCAAGGCATGCTGCTCGCCGGAGGCGGTGCTGGGGGCTCGCTCGCTGGCGCACTCGCTCGGCATGCCCCACCTCACCCTCGATCTGGAGGAGGAGTTCCGACGCCGGGTCGTCGCCGAGTTTGTCGAGGGCTATGCGGCCGGCAGCACGCCGAACCCCTGCATCGCCTGCAACGGCGAGGTGCGAATCGCGGCGATGGTCGATCTGGCCACGCGCCTGGGGGCAGATCGCCTGGTCACCGGCCACTACGCCCGCATCGTTGAGGACGCCGACGGACCGCTGCTCGCCGCCGCCGCCGACGAGAAGAAGGATCAGAGCTACATGCTGGCGGCGCTGCCGCCAGCACTGCTTGACCGGGTCCGCTTCCCGCTCACCGAGCTGACCAAGCCCGAGGTGCGGGGGATCGCCGCCCGCCACCGGCTCAGCGTGGCGAAGAAGCCCGAGAGCCAGGACCTCTGCTTTCTCTCGGGCCAGGGCAAGGCCGACTTCCTGCGCCGGCACGGTGGCCTGCGAGACCGCGAGGGAGATCTGCTCGACCGCTCGGGGCGCGCGATCGGACGGCACCGCGGCCACCACAACTTCACCGTCGGTCAGCGGCGCGGCATCCGCGTATCGGCCGAGGAGCCACTCTACGTCCTCGCCAAGGACGGCGCTGCCAACACGGTCACGGTCGGCACTCGCGATGAGCTGATGTCCCGAACGGTCCGCCTCCGCGACGCCGTCCTGCACCGCGACGGCGAGTCGGTCGACGCGGTGCGCCTCCGCTACCGATCGACACCCGTCCCCGCCGCAGTGGAGAGAGCGGCGAGGACGGGGTCGCACTCCGAGCTCATGGTCGAGCTTGGAGAGTCATTTGCCGGCGTTTCGCCTGGGCAGACCGCGGTGCTGCTGCGTGGCGAGGCGATCGTCGGACACGGCACGATCGCCTCGGCCTAGCGCCGCCATCAGGACGACTGCTGTTCTTCGCGTTCTTTGCGCCGTTCGTCGCGACGCAGATGCGCGGTCGATTTCACGCAGCGGCTGTAGGCGGTTCCCTTTTCGCCTTTTACGTGCTTTTTGCTTTCGCCCTGGCAGACCTTGGCCGGGGCCTGGCTCGGATGTTCGGCCGCGTGCGCCATGTTGGTCACGCAGCGGCTGAACGCCGTGCCCTTTTCGCCCTTGACGTGCTTCTTGCTTTCACCCTGGCAGTAGCGGCCGTAGGCCTTCGCCTGTTCCGGGGGTGACGACGCGGGAGTGTAGTTCGGGCCCTGCCCTTGTTCCTGGCCTTGCCCATGGCCCTGCCCCTTGCCCTTGCCGTTCCCAGGGGTCGCGAACGCGATCGCCGGGATGCTGAGGGCGAGCACGGCGACCACGGCTGAAAGCCTCAGATACGCCTTCATCGTGCCTCCTTCGAGGTTGGTCGAACGTTGCGTCTGGCCCTTCAACGGGTGGCCGCGCCGTCCGTCAGGGGGAAGGCGCTTTCTCGTGCCCGGGCTTGCCCGCCCCGCCGCCCGACGCCGCTTCGGACGATTCGCCGGCCAGATTGGGAGAGGTCGTCGCCGGGTCTTCGGCCGAGGGTTCCGCGTCCGGCTTTCCCTTCCCGCCCGTCTTGCCCGTGGGCCCCTGGCCGTTCCTTTCCTTGCCCTTGCCGGGTGGTTCCGGCTTGGCCTTTCCCCTCCCACGGCCCTTGCCGGGTTCGCCGGCCTTACCCTTGGCGGGTGGTTCGTGACTCCGCGAGCCGTTGCGAGCTTCGAGACCCCGGGCGGACGGTTCGTGACGGTGGGCCTGGCCGGGGTTGTCCTTGCCCTGCGCCTGGTGCGCGGCAGCCGTTTTCTGTCCCTGGCTCGGGGTGGCTGGCAAGGTAGTGGGCGCTGCCTGGTCGGGGTGAGGCGAGCTGGGGCTCGAGTCCACCGGCGCGGGGTTGAATTCGAGCGTGCCTCGGGAGGCTCTTGGGTGCCTGGTGGGAGCCACGTGCGTCACGTGTGCCCCTGCACCTTGCGTGGACGCCGCCGCGGCGCGCACGCCACCGCCTCCTGACGCAGGGTCTCCCATCGCACGACCGACGCCGGACGAGCTCGAGCCGTTGTCGCCGGGGAGCCCGAGGTCGACCATCCCGCTGCGGTCGGCTGCGGTCACCCCGATCGTGGTGGCCACGACGACCGTGGCCGTCGCCTTCAGGGCCAGCGAGGTTGCAGCCGCCTTGCTCGCGCCGGCGCCCACCGCGGCTCCAGTCCCGCCGCCGAGGCCACCGCCCGCCGCCGCCGATCCTCCGCTTACCCCGTGCAGGATCGCAGCCGCCGCCACCGCGGGCAGCGGCGCCAGCGCGGCGAGGTCCTCGCGTCGCTTGGGGATCGCGTCGCGGAAGGCGCGGCAGTCGGCGCAAACTCGCAGGTGCGCCCTGATGTCGCGGCGGCGCAGCGTGCGGCCATCGGCTTCGGAGAGCTGGCGCGTGACCTTTTCGCAGCTCAACTCACGCCCCGCTTCCAGCTCGCGCAGGCCGAGTCGCGCCTCGTAGACGGTCTGGCGCGCGGCGGCGGCCGAGGTCTCGAATGCTTCGCCGATCTGCTCGTACCCGAGGCCCGCCAGCTCGCGCATCACCAGGGCCGAGCGCTGCCGGGCGGGCAGCTCGGCGAGATCGGCGAGCAGCCGGGAAAGGCGGGCTCGCAGTTCCACCGTCTCGGCGATCTCGGCCACCGCGCTCGCCTGCACGTCCTCGATGTCCGGACCCTCGCGCCGCCTGCGAAGCAGATCGATTGACTCGTTGTGGGCGACGCGATAGAGCCACGGCTTCAGATGGATCTCGCGCCTCTCGCCCGGCAGCGAGCGCAGCGCCTTCACCATTGTGTTCTGCAGCGCTTCCTGGGCGTCCTCGGGACGAGCCAGGATCGAGAGGCAGAAGCGGTAGAGCTCTTGGTGGTAGCGGCGGAAGATCGCGGCGAAGGCGAGCTCGTCGCCATCGCTGGCGCGGCGGGCCAGCCGTGCGTCGGACGGCGCGGGCCTCATCGCAGGATCGTCTCCTCGCCAGCTCGCATCTGCTCAAGGGTAGGGCCATCGCGCTCAGTCCCCCAACGGCCGGCAACCGCGTCTGTCAGCCCGTAGGCTCTGCCCCTCATGAAAGCTGCCGAGATCCGCCGCACCTATCTCGACTTCTTCGCCGAGCGTGGCCACCGGATCGTGCCCTCGGCCTCGCTGGTGCCCTCGGTCCACGACCCCTCGGTGCTACTCACCACGGCCGGTATGCAGCCCTTCAAGCCCTACTTCCTCGGGCGCGAGGAGCCGCCGGCGCCGCGCCTCGCCGACGTGCAGAAGTGCTTCCGCACGACCGACATCGAGGAGGTCGGCAACACCGCGCGCCACCTCACCTTCTTCGAGATGCTCGGCAACTGGAGCTTCGGCGACTACTTCAAGGAGGAGTCGATCCCCTGGGGCTGGGAGCTCGCCACGCAGGGCTTCGGGATGGAGGCCGAGCGCATCTGGGTCACCGTCTTCGGCGGCGACGAGGAGCTGGGCCTCGGGCCCGACACGGAGGCGATCGAGATATGGCGCCGGGTTGGCGTACCCGAGGAGCGCATCGTCCGCCTCGGCCGCGAGGACAACTTCTGGCAGGCGGGGCCGACCGGGCCCTGTGGCCACTGCTCGGAGCTGTACCTGGACCGCGGCGAGGAGTTCGGCGCAGCCGGCGAGCGGCCCGGCGACGACACCGACCGCTTCCTCGAGTTCTGGAACCACGTCTTCATGAGCTACGACCTGGCCGAGAACGGCGCGCTGAGCGAGCTGCCGATGCGCAACATCGACACCGGCATGGGCCTCGACCGGATGGCGGCGATCCTCCAGGACGTCCCCTCGGTCTTCGAGACCGACCTGATCCGGCCGCTGATCGACCTCGCCGAGGAGGTGTCCGGGTGCTCCTACGCCGACGGCGGCGCGGTCACCCGGGCGATGCGGATCATCGCCGACCACTCGCGCGGCACAGCCTTCCTGATCGCCGACGGGGTCGTCCCCTCCAACGAGGACCGCGGCTACATCCTGCGGCGGATCATGCGGCGGGCGATCCAGCAGGGCCGCACGCTCGGCCTCGAGGCGCCCTGGCTGGGTCGCTTCACCGAGCGCGCGATCGAGCTGATGGGCGAGGCCTACCCGGAGCTGATCGCCGAGCGGGAGACGATCCGGCGCTGGGTCGGCGACGAGGAGGAGAGCTTCGGCCGCACCCTGGAGCGCGGCACGGCGCTGCTCGAGCAGCTGGTGGCCGAGGCGAAGGACTCGGAGACTTCGTGGATCGAGGCCGCCGATGCCTTCAAGCTGCACGACACCTACGGCTTCCCCTATGACCTGACCAAGGAGCTGCTCGCCGAAGAGGGTCTCTCGGTCGACGACTCCGGCTTCGAGGAGCTGATGGAGGAGCAGCGCCAGCGCGCCCGCATGGGCGCCGCCACCGCGCACGGCGCGGAGAGCAGCCACGAGCGGGTCGCTGCCTTCGCCGCCGCCGCGCCGGCGACCCGTTTCGTCGGCTACGAGACCCTGCGGGCGACCACCGGGCTCGCTGCGGTCGAGTCGGTCAACGGCAAGGCGCTGGTGAAGCTCGAGGAGAGCCCCTTCTATGCCGAGGGCGGCGGCCAGGTGGCCGACACCGGGGTGCTTCGCTGGGACGGCGCCGAGATGCGGGTGGTCGACGTCTACCGCGTCGGCGATGACCAGGTGGTCAAGGTCGAGGCCGCGGGGGGTCTCGACGGCGGCATCGCTGTCGAGGCCGAGGTCGACCACGAGGCGCGCCACGCGACGATGCGCAACCACACCGCCACGCACCTCCTGCACGCGGCCCTCCGCGAGCGGCTCGGCACGCACGTGCGTCAGGCCGGCTCCGCGGTCCGCCCCGACAAGCTGCGCTTCGACTTCACCCACGGCCAGGGGCTGAGCGCGGAGGAGCTGCGCGGGGTCGAGGACCGGGTCAACGAGTGGATCGCGGCGAGCCGGCCGGTGCGCTGGCTGGAGATGGAGCGAGCCGAGGCGGAGAAGCTGGGCGCGATGGCGCTCTTCGGCGAGAAGTACGGCGAGTGGGTGCGCGTGGTCGAGGTCGACGCGGTGTCGCGCGAGCTCTGCGGCGGCACGCACGTCGCCAACACGGCCGAGATCGGCATCTTCAAGATCGCCTCGGAGGGCTCGAGCGCCGCCAACGTGCGCCGCATCGAGGCGCTCACCGGCCCCGCGGCGATCGACTGGTTTCGTGAGCAGGAGCGGCGGCTCGCCGAGGTCGGCGAGCTGCTCGGCTCGCCCCAGGACCCGGTCACCGCCGCTCGCCGTGCGGCGGAGCACTTGCAGGAGGCCGGCGCGGGAGCCGAAAGGGCGCGGGCCGAGGCGCTGGGCAAGGAGGCCGGCGAGCTGGCCGGTCGGGGGATCGACCTGGCGGTCGGCGGCTCGGACGGGTCGGTAACGCTCGTGCATGCCAGGTCCGCGGCGGCAGGCGACGCCAAGCAGCTGCTCGACCTCGCCAACCGGGTCAGGTCCAAGCTCGGCAGCGACTCGGCGATCGTCGTCCTCGGCGGAGACTTCGGCGAGAAGGCCGGATTGGTCGCGCTTGCCTCGAAGGACGTGGTGGGGAGAGGGTTCTCGGCCGGGACTCTGATTCGAGAGGTGGCGCCCGTCATCGGTGGCGGAGGAGGCGGCCGGGACGACATGGCCCAGGCCGGCGGGCGCGATCCCGCGAAGCTGGACGAGGCGCTCGAGGTGGCGCGCGCGGCCGTCGAACGGGAGCTTGGCTGAGCCGATGCGCGTTCTCGCCCTCGACCACGGCACGGCGCGGATCGGCTGCGCGATCTCCGACCCCAGCGGCACCCTGGCCACGCCGCTGCCGGTGATCGAACCGCCGGTCGCGCGGGCGGTCGCCGACCTGGTCGCCAAGCACGAGGTGGAGTTGGTGGTGGTCGGGCTGCCGCTGCACCTGAGCGGTGAGGAAGGCAGTCAGGCGGCGCTCGCCCGCAGCTTCGCGACGGAACTCGAGGCGCTGCTCGAGATTCCGGTCGAGACCTACGACGAGCGGCTCACCACCCGCATGGCCGAGGCCAGCAAGCGCGAGGGGGCGAGCGCCGCACCCGACTCGCTCGCCGCCGCGCATCTGCTCCAGGCCTATCTGGCCGGTCGCGCGGCGATCGAAGGGCGCGAGGAGAGCGGCGATGAGTGAGGAGCTGCTCGCGGCCGAACGCGAGCAGAGAAGGCGGGAGCGCGAAGAACGGCGCCGCAAGCGGGCTGAGGGAGGGACGGCTCCGCCATCGGTCGCACCCGCCGATACAGCCGCACCGGCGCAGGCGCCAGCCGCTGCGGCGGCCGACGCGGCTGCTCCGCCTCCGCCGCGCCGGAAATCCGGGCCAGGTACTCCCCAACCGCCGCGCTCGCGCGCCCAAAAGCTGGGCATCGCCGCGGGTCTCGTACTCATCTTCCTTGGCGTTGCCGCAATCGCCGGGCTCGCCTACAGGCACTTCCACCACAGCGAACCGCCGCCGCCCGTCGTGCTCAAGACCGTCACCGTGACGATCCCCGAGGGCTACAGCCGGGCCCAGACCGCCGAAATCGCCAAGGCCGAAGGCCTGCGCGGCAGTTACGAGAAGGCGAGCGTGCACTCCCGCTACCTGAATCCCTCCAAGTACGGCGGCAGCGGCGCCAAGAACCTCGAGGGGTTCCTCTTTCCGGACACCTTCGAGCTGGAGAAGCACGCCCGCGCCGCCGACCTGGTTCAGCTGCAGCTCGAAGACTTCAAGCGGCGGATCAAGGGCGTGAACATGGCCTACGCGCGCTCCAAGAACCTGACCACCTACGACGTGCTGACGATTGCCTCGATGATCGAGCACGAGGCCGGCCTTGCCAGCCAGCGCAAGCTGGTCGCCGCGGTCATCTACAACCGCCTGCACGAAGGGATGCCGCTCGGCATCGACGCCACCACCCGCTTCGCCACCGGCAACTACACCCGGCCGCTGACCGAATCCGAACTGGCCGTCGACTCGCCCTACAACACGCGCACCCACACCGGCCTGCCACCCGGGCCAATCGGTCGCCCGGGCCTGGCGTCGATCGAGGCGGCGGCACACCCGGCCAAGGTCGACTACCTCTATTACGTCGCCGAACCGGGCGCCTGCAACAAGCTCGCCTTCTCCTCGACCGAAGCGGAATTCGAAGAAGACGCGGCGCGCTACAACTCGGCGCGCGAAGCGGCCGGCGGCAACTCGCCCGACAGCTGCGGGGAATGAAGCGACTGGCCGTGCTCGGCTACCCGGTCGGCCACTCGCGCTCGCCGGCGATGCACAACGCGGCGCTGGCCGAGCTGGGCCTGGGCGAGGAGTGGAGCTACGAGGCGATCGAGGTCGCGCCCGACGGCTTCGAGGCGCGGGTGCGGGCGATGCCGGACGAGGGCTTCGTCGGCGCCAACGTGACCGTGCCCCACAAGGGAGCGGCCCTGGCCCTGGCCGACGAGCTCTCCGAGGAGGCGCGGGAGATCGGCGCCGCCAACACGCTGGTCTTCGAGGACGGCGAGGTCCGCGCCGAGAACACCGATGCCGAGGGCCTGATCCGCTCGCTGCCGTCCTCGCCGGGCGGGGCGCGGGCGCTGGTGTTGGGTGCCGGCGGGGCTGCCCGCGCCGTCGTCTGGGCGCTGCTGCGTGAGGCGGTGGAGGTGGAGGTCTGGAACCGCACGACGCTGCGCTCCCGCGATCTTTGCGTCGATCTCGGCGGCGCCCCCGTCGACGCGCCCGACCCGTCCGCCTACGACCTGCTCGTCAACACGACCGCGGTCGGCCTCGCCGCCGAGGATCCTTTCACGGAGCTGCCGCTCTCCGCGGGCGAGTTTCGCCCTGGACAGACGGTCGTCGACATGGTCTATGGCGGCGAGCCGACCGCGCTGCTGCGAGCCGCCGAGTCCGCCGGGGCAACCACCGTCGACGGCATCGAGATCCTCGTCCAGCAGGGTGCCCTCTCGCTCGAGCTCTGGACCGCCCGTCCCGCCCCCCTCGACACCATGCGCACCGCCGCCCGCGCCGCATAGTCACACCGCGCGAACCCACATCCGAACTGCGTCAACTTATCCACCTGCCGGACGGATGAGTCGATGCAGTTCGGCTTGCTGGTCGCGCCGCCGATAGCCTTGCGCTGCGTATGAGCGGATTCAGGTTCACGACGGCGGGGGAGTCCCACGGGCCGGGGCTGGTGGCGATCATCGAGGGCATGCCGGCCGGCCTGGAGCTCGATCGCGAGGCGCTCGACCGCGACATGGCGCGGCGCCAGCTCGGCCACGGGCGCGGCGGGCGGATGAAGATCGAGACCGACACCGTTGAGATCCGCTCCGGCCTGCGCCACGGGCGCACGCTCGGCAGCCCAATCGCGATCCTCGTCGCCAATCGCGACTACGCCAACTGGGAGGAGCGGATGAACCCCTGGCCGCTCGGCCCCGCGGTCGACGAGGTGCACCTGCCGCGGCCGGGCCACGCCGACCTCGTTGGGGCGCAGAAGTACGGCCACAGCGACATCCGCAACGTGCTCGAGCGCGCCAGCGCCCGCGAGACCGCGGCCCGCGTGGCCGCCGGCTCGGTCGCCCGCGGCCTCCTCGGTGCGCTTGGCGTGAGCGTCCACAGCCACGTCACCCAGATCGCCTCCGTGCGCGCCCCGGAGCGCGAGGGTCTTGTCCCGGAGAACTTCGCCATGGTCGACGAGGACCCGGTGCGCTGCCTCGACGCCGAGGCGAGCGCGGCGATGGTCGAGGAGATAAACCGGCTGCGCAAGGCCAACGAGAGCCTTGGCGGCACCTTCGAGGTGCGCGCCTTCGGTCTCGTCCCTGGGCTGGGCTCGCACATCTCCTGGGAAGACCGCCTCGACGGCCGCCTCGCCGGCGCGGTCGCCTCGATCCAGTCGGTCAAGGGGGTCTCGATCGGCGAAGCCTGGGACGTCGCCGGCCGCCCCGGATCGGAGGCCCACGACGAGATCTTCTGGTCCGAGGCGCGCGGCTACTACCGCGAGACCAACCACGCCGGCGGCCTCGAGGGCGGGATGACCAACGGCCTGCCGCTCTCGGTGCGGGCGGCGATCAAGCCGATCTCGACCCTGACCAAGCCGCTGCGCTCGGTCGACACCGAGACCAAGCAGCCGGCTCAGGCGCTGCGCGAGCGCACCGACTCGACCGTGGTCCCGGCCGCCGCCGTCGTCGCCGAGGCGATGGTCTGCCTGGTTCTCGCCCGCGCCTACCGCGAGAAGTTCGGCGGCGATCACATCGACGACGTCCACGCCGCCGTCGAGGCCTACAAGCAGCGCATCGACTTCAGAGGCTGAGGTGTGAAGCCCGCTCTTTGCTTCATCGGCTTCATGGGAGCGGGCAAGAGCACGGCGCTCGCCGCAGCCCGGGCCACCGGTCTGGAGACGGTCGAGGCCGACGCGCTGATGGAGGAGGCGCTGGGCAAGCCGATTGCCGAGGCCTTCGAGGAGGAAGGGGAGGAGGCGTTTCGCGTCCGCGAGGCCGAGGTCGTCGGGGGGCTGCTGGAGGGCGCAGACGGAGGCGCGATCGCGCTCGGCGGCGGCAGCGTCCTCTCCGAGCGAGTGCGCGAGGCGCTGGCGCGCCACGTCGTCGTCTGGCTGCAGGTGGAGCCGCAGCAGGCCTGGGCGCGCATCTCGAGCAGCGACCGGCCGCTCGCCCGCGACGCCGCCGGCGTAAGGCGCCTGCACGAAGAGCGCCAGTCTCTCTACGCCTCGCTCGCCGACGCGATCGTCCCGCCGGGGAGCCGTGGCCTGATCCGCCGCGCGATGCCCTCGCTCGCCGTGCTC
>CAZQET010000194.1:0-25927 GCA_964591825.1 uncultured Conexibacteraceae bacterium | reverse complement strand
GCGGTCGGCTCGTTGATGATCCGCTTGACGTCGAGGCCGGCGATCTTGCCGGCGTCCTTGGTCGCCTGCCGCTGGTCGTCGTTGAAGTAGGCGGGGACGGTGATCACGGCGCTGTCGACCGTCTCGCCGAGCTTCGCTTCAGCGTCGGTCTTCAGCTTCTGCAGGATCATCGCGCTGATCTCGGGCGGGCTGTACTGCTTGCCGCGCACGTCGACGCGCACGTCGCCATTGGGACCGGCCTCGACCTCGTAGGGGACGATCGTCTCCTCCTCTTTGACTTCGGCCTCCTTGCGGCCCATGAAGCGCTTGATCGAGAAGATCGTGTTCTCGGGGTTCATCACCGCCTGGCGCTTGGCGACGGTGCCGACGAGGCGATCGCCGGACTCGCTGAAGGCCACCACCGAGGGGGTGGTGCGCCCGCCCTCTGCGTTCTCCAATACGGTCGGCTCACCGCCCTCGAGGACGGCGACGCACGAGTTGGTCGTGCCCAGGTCGATCCCGATCGTCTTACCCACTGGTCAGTACCTCCAAGTCTGGTTATCTCTATTTGAGCCCACCTAAGAAATCTAAGCGTGAGTATGGCAGATTCCTCACGCAATGCAAATCATCTACCCGTATCTTGGGTTGTGGGTACTGGAGGCGCCTCAACGACGACACGATCCGCTGACCGCGGGTCGTCGACCAAGAGGAGAAGACAACTTGCAACGCGTTCACGCAGTCCCTGGGCCCGCGGCGACGCTGGTCGCCGCCGCCCTCGTCCTTGCCCTGCTCCCAGCGCTAGCGGCAGCCAGAGCCGGAGACGATCATCCCACCGGTCACGAGGCCAACGGCAAAGCCAAGGGCCACGAGAAACATCATGGGGAAGGCAAGTCCAAGGGTCGCGGCGGCGGCAAGGAACTGAGCGTGATGACCCGCAACCTCTACCTCGGAGCCGACCTGACGCCGGCGATCGCGGCCCCCGATCGCAACGCCTTCGTCGAGGCCAACGGCAAAATCCTGCGCGACGTCACCGCCAATGACTTCCCGGTGCGGGCCAGGGGGCTGGCGGAAGAGATCCTCAAGAAGAAGCCCGACCTGGTCGGCCTGCAGGAGGCCGCGCTCTGGCGCACCGGCCCGCCGTCGCTGGAACCGCTGCTCAACACGGGCGCGAAACCGACCGCGACGACGGTCCGCTACGACTACCTCGCCGAACTGCTCGCGCAGCTCAACAAAGGCAAGGGCAAGCCGCAGTACCGGGTCGCCGTCAGCCAGGACGAGTTCGACTTCGAAGCGCCGGCCGACGAAAATGGTCAGCCCGGCGACGGGCCCAACGGCGCGATTCCCAACGCCGAGATCAACGGCCGACTGACGATGCGCGACGCGATCCTGGTCCGCAACGGGGCTGGCGTCACCTTCAAGCGCCCGCGGATGGGCCACTTCGCCAACCTCCTGGTGGTGAAAGTCTCCGGCGTCAGCGTGGCCGTCACCCGCGGCTGGGTGGCGATCGACGCCAAGGTCCGCGGCAGCAAGACGTTCCGCTTCGTCGACACCCACCTCGAGTCGTTCGACCCCGCGACGCAGGTGCCCAGCATCCGCGCTCTGCAGGCGGGCGAACTGGTGGCTCCCGGCGGCCCGGCGACGAGCAAGCTGCCGGTGATCCTCGTCGGCGACCTCAACTCCGACGACGACACGGTCGAACCGGGCGACCAGCAGGCCTACCGCACCCTGCTCGCGGCCGGCATGCGCGAGCGCAGCACGAACGAACCGCTCGGCTGCTGCCTCAACTCGAGCCTGCTCGCGGTCGGCGCCGGCGGCAGCGTCTCCGACTTCGACCATCAGGTCGACCACGTGATGACCCGCGACCCGAAGGAAGTGAAGCTGAGGGCGTCCTACGTGACCGGCCGTCAGCCGGTGCGCGGCTTCTGGGACTCAGACCACGCCGGCCTCTTCAGCTCTCTGTACTTCCAGCGCTGAGAGGATTTCGCCCGTGCCGCCGGCTAACCCTCGCCGGCGGTATGGGCGACGAATTCGGCGACTTCCTTGGCCTGCTGCTCGTTGAGGATGCCGCCGGGCATGCGGCCCGGGGTGGTGGTGCTGTCGACGCCGTTTTCGACCGCATTGAGGACGCGACCTTCGGTCGCCTTGATCGTCGAGGCGGCGCTCGGCCCTTCGGGCGGGCCGTTGGGCGCCAGCAGTTCGTCGAGGTTGGGCGCGTAATTGCCATCGGTACCGGCCGCGTAGAGCGTGTGGCAGGTGCCGCAGTTGGTCTGGAAGAGGCTTTGACCCGACTTCAGGTCGGCCGGTACGTCCTGGGCTCCCGTCGCGGCGTCCCCGTTCGAGTGGAAGGCGAGCCAGGGGATGACGACGGCGAGGACGAGGACCAGCAGGCCGAAGACGATGAAGGTGTTCCGCCTCATCACAAAGCCTCGCACTTCGCTCGCTGCACGGGGAACCAGATATGGACGTTTGCTCGCTCCGCGCTCATTTGCGCCCGGCACGGTACCAGGGACACATTCGGCGCAGCTCGCACTCGCCGCAGCGCAGTTTGGGGCGGCAGAGCTCCCGTCCGTGGCGGATCAGATTCATGTGTAGCTCGAAGGCGTCCTCGGGGTCGACCAGGGCCATCATCTCGTCGTGGGCGCGCTCGAACGAGGCCTTCTCCGGGAAGAGCCCGAGCCTGCCGCCGACCCGGTGGATGTGCACGTCGACCGGGATCTCGGGGATGCCCCAGGTGAACATCAGGACGCAGGCCGCGGTTTTGCGCCCGACGCCTGGCAGCGAGACGAGGTAGGCCATCGACTCGGCGGGCGGCGCGGTCTCCGTCCAGTCGAGATCGGGGTGCTCGCCGAGTCGTTCGAGGATCTCCTGGATCCGCGGCGCCTTCGATTTGCCCAGCCCACCGGGCCGGATCGCCTCCTCGACCTCGGAGACCGGCGCGTCGCGCACTTCCTCCCAGGTCGGGAAGCGCTCGCGAAGCGCGGCGAACGCGCGGTCGCGGTTGCGGTCATTGGTGTGCTGAGAGAGGACTGTCTTGACCAGCTCCGCGATCGGGTGGCCGTGCGGCTGGTTGACGGGGCGCCCGTACATCTCCCTCAAGCGATCTCGTATCGCTCGCACGCGGCGCTTGGGCGGGCGCTTCCACTCCACGGGCCGGGACCTTAGCCGGGCATATGGTTCAGGCGTGGCCGTGATCGAAGAGGCGGAGTTCGTGGTCGACGGGGTGCGGATCTTCTATCGGCGCGTACCTGGGGATGGAACGCCGACGGTTTATTGCCACGGCAACCCGACGCATGGGGAGGACTGGGTGTCGTTCATGGAGCAGAGTGGGGCGGCGGTGGCTATCGACATGCCGGGATGGGGGCGGTCGGATCGGCCGGATCCGGGGCGGTTCGACTACTCGATGTACGGGCTTTCGGCGTTCCTCGAGAAGTGCCTCGAGCAGCTCGGGGTTGGGCGGCGGAAGCTGGTGGTTCATGACTGGGGCGGGCTGGCGCTGATCGGGGCGCAGCGGCGGCCCGGTCTGGTGGAGAAGCTGGTGGTGATCAACTCGGTGCCGCTGCTGCCGGGCTACCGCTGGCACTGGATCGCGCAGCTCTGGCGCCGCAAGCCGATTGGCGAGATCCTCAACCGCACCACGACCCGCTCCAGCCTCGCCCTGCTCCTCCGCCAGGCGACCGGCAATCGCAGGCCAATGCCCGACGCCTTCGTCGAGATGATCTGGCGCCACTGGACCCCCGCCACCCAAGCCGCCGTCCTCTCCCTCTACCGCCACGCCAACCCCGACCGACTGGCCCTGGCCGGCAGCAACCTCGCCAACCTCACCTGCCCATCCCTAATCCTCTGGGGCGATCGCGACCCCTACCTCCCCACCCGCTTCGCCAATGCCTACGCCGCCGCTCTTCCCACCTCCGAGCTCCGCATCATCGCGGGCGCCGGCCACTGGCCCTGGCTAGACGACGCCCGAGTCACCGACCACGTCCTGAACTTCCTCGCTTAAGAGCGCATTCCGCGATTCACCGGGCGGAATCTCCCGCGGGTGGCGCCGTAGGAGGACCCACCCCCGAGGACGCTTTAGCGACCGCAGGGGGTGGGGGTACCTGCGGCGACAGGACCCGCGGGCCGATTCTTCTCGTTAACCGCTGAATTACAATTGACGTTTCGTGTCCCGTGCCCTCGCCCGCATCGGAGAGAAGCTGCCCCAAGGCTGGGGCGACGCCGGGCGCCAGCTGGGAATCCTGGTCCTCGTCGACGTCGCCTACGAGCTCGTCCGCGGCATCGCCGATGGGCAGCGCTCGGAGGCGATCGCGAACGGCCAGCAGGTGATCCACTTCGAGCGCTCCGTCCACGCCCTCTTTGAGCCCAGCCTGCAGTCCTTCTTCCTGCCCGCCCACTGGCTGATCGACGTCGCCAACCAGCTCTATCTCAACGCCCAGTTCTCGATCGCTCTCGGATTCCTGGTCTGGCTCTACCTCTTCCGCAACGACGCCTACTACTTCGTGCGCAACATGTTCGTCGTCTCGATGGGCTTCGCGCTGATCGGCTACACGCTCTATCCCACCGCGCCGCCGCGCATGTTCCCCGAACACGGCTTCGTCGACACGATCGTCGACTTCTCCAACGTCAACCACGACTCCTCGCTGGCCAAGATCTTCATCAATCCCTACGCCGCGGTGCCGAGCATGCACTGCGCCTTCGCCGCGATGATCGGCATCACCGGCGCCCGCGTCTGCCGCCACTGGTGGTCGAGGGCCTGGTGGGCGTTCTGGCCGCTGCTGATCGCCTGGGTGGTGATCGTCACCGGCAACCACTACTGGGTCGACGTCGCGCTTGGCTGGTTCGTGGCAGCCGCTTCGGCCCTCGTCGCCCACCGCCTGCTCGCCCGCGCCCGCCCGCACGCATGGGCCTGGCGCTACTCCCCGCGGGAGGCGGAGGCTTGAAACACGAACTGCATCAAATTCCTGTCCTACTAGGCTGAGAATTTGATGCAGTTCGGGCTTGATCGTTAGACCGTGCCGCCAGGTAGCCTCACGTCAATGGATTCTTCTGCGCCTCCCCGCGCGCCCGGCAGCCGCCGCAACGGTCGCCCGGCCCGCAACGGACAGGAGCTGCGCGCCTATGCCCGCGAGAGGCTGATCGAGTCGCGGTTGACGCCGAACGCGATCTCGATCGCGGGCCTCGTCGGCAATCTGATCGCCGCCTTCCTGGTCACCCAGCGCCTCTTCTTCCTCGCTGGGATCGCCTTCATCGTCGGCTCGGTGATGGACACGCTGGACGGCCGCTACTCGCGCATGTCGGGCAAGGGGACCCTCTTCGGCGCCTTCCTCGACTCGACCCTGGACCGGATCGAGGAGGGCGTCGTGCTCGCTGCGGTGGCCGGCTATTTCGCCGCCAACGGCCAGGACTTCGCCGCCGCGATGTGCGTGGTTGCGGTACTCGGCTCGCTGATGGTCTCCTACACGCGCGCCCGCGCCGAGGCGCTCGGGGTCGAGTGCAAGGTCGGATTGGCGACAAGACCGGTGCGGGTAGTCATACTCTCCATCGGCTTGGTCTTCGCCAAGGGTGCCGGGCTCGGCGATTTCGAGCTCCTCGCCCCCGCGGTCTACGTGATTGCGGCGCTGACCATCGTCACCACGATCCAGCGTGTATGGCATGTCCGAAACGAGCTCTCAAGCGAGGCGGCGCCGCCGCCGGATCTGTAACCAGTCGCGGGCGCGGGCGTACCTCCCCATCTAGCCCGATCGAGGAAGGACTTCGAATTTCATGAGCGATAGCAACGGAGCCAACGGCAGCAGCAACGGGGCCACGCGCACGGACGAGAAGGTCCGCGTCGCGATCGTCGGCGTCGGCAACTGCGCCAACAGCTTCATCCAGGGCGTCCAGTACTACAAGGACGCCGACCCCGGCGACGAAGTGCCCGGCCTGATGCACGTCGACCTGGGCGGCTACCACGTCCGCGACGTCGAGTTCGTCGCCGCCTTCGACATCGACTCCGAGAAGGTCGGCAAGGACCTCTCCGAGGCGATCTGGTCCGGCCAGAACGACACGATCAAGTTCGCCGAGGTGCCCAACCTCGGCGTCAGGGTCGAGCGCGGCATGACCCACGATGGCCTCGGCAAGTACCTGAAGCAGAAGATCACCAAGGCCCCCGGGGAAACCGCAGACATCGTCGGCATCCTCAAGGAGACGAAGGCCGACGTGCTGGTCTGCTACCTGCCGGTCGGCTCCGAGCAGGCGACCAAGTGGTACGTCGAGCAGGCGCTCAAGGCCGGCGTCGGCTTCGTCAACTGCCTGCCGGTCTTCATCGCCCGCGAGGACTACTGGGACAAGCGCTTCGAGGAGGCGGGCCTGCCGATCATTGGCGACGACATCAAGTCCCAGGTCGGCGCGACGATCGTCCACCGCTCGCTGGCGCGACTCTTTCACGACCGCGGCGTTCGCATGGAGCGGACCTCGCAGCTCAACGTCGGCGGCAACATGGACTTCTTCAACATGCTCGAGCGCGAGCGACTCGACTCGAAGAAGATCTCCAAGACCAACGCGGTCACCTCGATCATGGGACACGAGCTGCCCGAGGAGGACGTCCACGTCGGACCCTCTGACTACGTCGCCTGGCTCACCGATCGCAAGTGGGCCCACATCCGGCTTGAGGGCAAAGCCTTCGGCGACGTGCCACTCAACGTCGAGCTCAAGCTCGAGGTCTGGGACTCGCCCAACTCCGCCGGCGTCGTCATCGACGCGGTGCGGATCATCAAGCTCGCCCTCAACAACGGCATCGCCGGTCAGCTCGACGGGCCGTCGAGCTACCTAATGAAGTCACCGCACACGCAGCGGCCCGACGACGAGGCACGGGAGCGGACCGAGGATTTCATTGCGACAAACGCCCGCGGCAAGGCCAAGGCCCCGAGCGGGACGAAGGTCTCTGCATAGAGCTCGGGCTGTGCCCGGCGAGCGACTCTCGATAGTCCAGGTCACGCCGTACCGGCGGACGACGGCAAACCCCGTCAACGAGTACGTCGAGGGGATCTCGGCTGAGCTCGAGCGGCGCGGGCACCGGGTGCGGATCGCCGGCATCGGCGACCAGGTCAAGGGCGTGCTGCGGACCACGCCGGCCGACGTCGTCCACGTCCACGATCCGTACGCACCGCGCGTCTCCTCGAGCGCGCTGCGCCACTCCTCGGCGCTCAACGTCGCCACCTTCCACGCGCCGCAGGAGCGGGTGCTCTCGACCCAGGTGGCGCGGCCCCTGGTCGAGATCTTCTTCGGCCGCCTCGACGCCCGCACGGTTGTCAGCGCCGAGACTGAACGCCTCCTGGAGCGCTACTTCCCCGCCTCCTACGAGCTGGTCGAGCCGGCGGGTGCCGAGCGCGACTGGGCAACGGTCGCGGCCGAGCTGGAGACGATCTACCTGCGCCTCGCCGCCCGCCGGCATGACCCCGACGGCAACCCCGAGGTGCGGCGGCGGATCGCGCGACGGCCGCTGATCGAGGTCGACCTGCACATGCACACAGACCACTCGCCGGACTGCGCGACGCCGGTCGAGGTGCTGCTCGAGACGGCGCGCGACCGCGGCCTCGGCGCGATCGCGATCACCGACCACAACGAGGTCTCCGGCGCCCTGGAGGCACGGCGCATCGCCGCGGGCATGGACGACCTCAAGGTGATCGTCGGCGAGGAGGTGAAGACGGCCGAGCAGGGCGAGGTGATCGGCCTCTTCCTCGAGGAGAAGATCCCGCGCGGAATGACGATGGCGGAGACGATCGCCGCGATCCGTGAGCAGGGCGGCCTGGTCTATGTGCCGCATCCCTTCGACCGCTTCCATTCCGTGCCCGACTACGAGCACCTGCTCGGCATCGTCGAGGAGATCGATGTGCTCGAGGTCTTCAACCCGCGCGTCGCGCTCACCGCCTTCAACGAGGAGGCCGAGCGTTTCGCCGGCAAGTACCGGATCGTGCCGGGCGCCGGCTCCGACAGCCACGTCGCCCAGGGCCTCGGCAGCGTGCGGGTGCGGATCCACGACTTCGACGGGCCCGAAGAGTTCCTCGAGGCAATGCGGGACGCCGACATCACCCGCAAGCACAAGAACCTCGTCTACGTGCAGGCGCTGAAGCTGCTGCAGACGACCGGGCGGCCGAAGGCGGCCAAGCGCAGCGTTCCCAACGCCAAGCCGGTGCGCGGCGGCCGGCCCCGCAAACGTCGCTCGGCGAGCAAGAGCTGATGCAGGCGCGGCCGGCAAGAGGAGGCGAGCCCGTCCCGTCAAAGAGTGCGGCCAGCGCCATGCCCGCCACCGACGACGAGATCAAGGAGAAGTACCTCGAGCGCGCGATCCGCGAGCTCAACCACGTCAACCACGAGCTGCAGGCCTGCCCGCACTGCCCGCGCGGCAAGCTGATGCCGGTGCTTGGCTCCGGACACCCCCAGGCCGACGTCTTCATGCTCAAGCACGCCCCGGCACCGGCGGAGATCGAAGAGGGGGTCGCCTTCTACGGCCGCGCTGGCAATGCTCTGATGAAGAGCTTCAAGCGGCTCGGCATCGACCCGATCGTCGTCTACGGCACGCTCTGCGTGAAGTGCCCGATCGCCGAGCCCGACCTCGCCGCCGAGGAGTGCATGTGGCGCGTCGTCGAGGAGATCGCGATCGTGCAGCCGAAGATCGTCGTCGTCATGGGGGAGCCGGCGCTGCGCGTTCTCAACGGCCTGCAGTTGCCGCTCTCGCGGCCGATCGAGGGGCGCGAGGGGGAGATCCAGGCGTTCACGCCTACCGTCGATGCGCTCTATACCCCGGATATCGATGACTCGCTGGACGAAGAAGACGCCAAGGCGCGCTTCTGGCGGTCGTTCCGCATGCTCGGGCAGTGGTACGAGGACCTGCCTCCCTATTGAGGTAGGGGAGGGACTGGGTGTCCCTCCATCTTGCTGGGATTTTCGCCTCTAACCCCGCTTCTCTCGCTGAGTGGTCTTTGCGAAAATCAAGACGCCGCTGCGCTGGAGGAACACCCAGTCCCTCCTTTACGGGCTCAGGGGGCGGCGGCCTCGGCCAAGGCGAGCATCGGATCGACCTTCGCGCTAGCTAGTCCGCGGACCACGGCCGTGTCTAGGGCTGTGTAAGCGGCTAGTTGGGACTGGGCGTTGTCGCTGTCTGTAGCGGCGACGCCGACGGTGCCCTCGGGCTCGTTCAGGCGGGTGAAGTGGTTGCGGTAGCCGTCGTGGAGGTCGCGGTAGAAGGATTCCTCCTTGGCGAGGCGGTCGGGGGCGTTGGGGCCGACGGCGGTGCGGACGTAGCCGAAGATTGGAGGTGCCTCGCGGCTGGCTTCGGCGGCTCCGGCCTCGACGTGCTTGCGGGCGCCGTCGGCGAACTCGGGAGTCATCCAGTTGAAAAAGGCGCCGTCGTAGGAGGAGCCGGCGAGGGCGCACATCTTCGGGCCCATGGCGGCCAGCACGAGGCGGATGCCCGGCAGGCGCTCGCGCAGCTCGGGCAGCGCCTCTCGCATGCGGGTCAGCGGCTTCTCGCCAAAGCCGGCGCCGACGCCGAGCCAGAGCCGGGCGGGGTCGAGCCCGAGTCGCTCGACGTCGGCCGCGATCGCCTCTGGCGGGGTGCGGTCGAGCGCGATCACTGCGACGCCGAGGTTAAGTCCAGGCGCCGCGGCGCCGAACTCGGCCAATGTCTCCAGCCCTTTCGCCCCAGGATGGTCATTCGACCACATCGAGTCGTAGCCGAGCTCCCCACAGCGCTTGGCCACCGGCCGCGCTACTTGGGGATCGAGCCCCGCCGCGACTCCAAAGCCCCTTTTTTTGGTGGCGACCATCGCTCGTCACCCTATTGCGCCGAAGAAATGACGGTCTCGTGACAATCTGCGCACCACAGACAACAAATTTCTTCCTAGGCTGGCATCATGGAGACCATGGTGCAGGATCGGACCGAAGTGCGCCTCGAAGGGCTGGACCAGAAGGTCGACCTCGGCTTCAAGCACGTCGACGAACGCTTCGCCCAGGTCGACAAGCGGTTCGAGCTGGTCGATCAGCGCTTTAAGCAGATCGACAAACGCTTCGAGCAGATCGACAAACGCTTCGCCCAGGTCGACAAACGGTTCGAGCAGATCGATAAGCGGTTCGAGCGGGTCGACGAACGCTTCGCCCAGGTCGACAAGCGGTTCGAGAAGGTGGACGCCGACTTCGTCGAGCTGCGGAGCGAGATGAGGGAAATGCGTCGCACGATGTCGCAGGGGTTCATCGGCCTCGCCGCAGCGATGGTGACCGGCTTTGTCGGGCTCTTCACGCTGATCGTGATCGCCCAGCTCTGAGCCGCTATCGCTCCAGCAGCGCCACGCACTCGATGTGGGGGGTCTGGGGGAACATGTCGACCGGGCGGAGGCGACGCAGGGTGTAGCCGGCCTCGACCATCTGGGCGGCGTTGGGGGCCAGCGTGGTCGGGTTGCAGGAGACGTAGACGATGCGCTTCGCCTCGCACTCGAGCACGCGGCGGACGATCTTCTGCGAGAGGCCGGCGCGGGGAGGATCGATCACGACCACGTCCGGCTTGCCGGCCCTCTCGATCAGGGGGCGGACGCCGGTGCGGGCGCTGGCGGCCATGAAGTGGGCGTTCTCAATGCCGTTCTCCTCGGCATTGCGCTCGGCGTCGGCGATCGCATCGGGGACGATCTCGAGGCCCCAGACCTCGCCCGCTCGCCTCGCCATCGAGAGTCCGATCGTGCCGATCCCGCAGTAGAGGTCGAAGACCCGCTCGCTGCCGCTGAGGCCGGCGTATTCGGCGGCGACCGAGTAGAGGCGCTCGGCCATCTCCGTGTTGGTCTGGAAGAAGGCCGCGTGCGACATCTCCAGCTTCAAGTCGAACAGCTCCTCGCGCAGACGCTCGGCCCCGAGCGCGCCGGTCGGCCCATCCGTGCCTCCCGAATCCCCCTCGATCACGGTGTGCAGGTCGACCGGGGGTTTGGGAAACCGCGCCGGTGAGGTCACCAGGCGGGTCTGGATCTGGCCGGTGCGCCAGCCCTCGCGCACCACGAGGTTGCGCAGCACGCCGCGCCGCTCGCGTGGGTCGTAGGGCGGAACCGACTCGCCCCGCGCCCACGCGCGCACCTCGTTGCGCGCCGCGTTGCCGCGCTCGGAGGCAAGGTGGCAGTCCTCGACGTCGACGACCAGGTCCCAGCGACCGCGGGCGTGGAAGCCGAGCGTCGGCTCGCCGTCGCGCTCGCCGAAGGAGTACTCGAGCTTGTTGCGGTAGCGCCAGCGCTCCAGCGCCGGCTCGATCTCCTCCAGCTCAAAGCCGTCGAGCTCGCCGATCCGCCGCATCGCCTCCTCCACCTGGGCGCTCTTCTCGCTCAGCTGCCGCTCGTAGGCCAGTCCCTGCCAGGGAGCGCCCGGACACGGTTCGCCCTCGTGGACGCAGACGTCGGCGAGGCGATCGGCGGCCGGGCGCAGCAGCTCGATGGTGCGCGCCTCGGCGAAGCGGCGCTTCGCCTTCGTGACCTCGGCCCGCACCAAATCCCCCGGCAGCGCGCCGGCGACGAAGACGACCAGTCCCTCCGTCCGGGCAACCCCGCGCCCGCCAAAGGCGAGCGAGTCGATCTCCAGCTCGAGCAGCTCGCCCCGGTGGCGGCGGGCCGCCGGCTTCTCACCGGTGACCCCCTTCATCTAGGTGAGTTTCTGGCGGGCTCGGCGGGCAGCCTGGGTCGCCTGTTTGCGCACCGGCTCGGTGCGACCGCCCACCTCACGCCGCGCCTGTTTGACCAGTCGTTCGAGTTCACGCAGCAGCGAGTCGGTCTGCCGACGGCCCTTCTTGATCAGGTCGGAGAGCATTTTCTCGGCGTCGCCGCGTGTCATCCGGCCGCGCTTGACCGCGTCGTCGACGACCTCCTGCAGGCGGTCGCGGCTGAGGGTGACGCTGCGCTCGAGGCTCTCGCGGAACTGCTCGACGCTCTTGTCGAGACCGGTCGTCGTGCCCCCGGCCGGGTTTTTGGCTTTCGCTTTTTTGGCGGCCGGTTTTTTCGGCGCGGCCTTCCTGGCGGCCGGTTTTTTGGCCCGCGTGCCGGCTTTGGCTTTTTTCGCGGCTTTGCCGGTGGACTGTTTTTTCGCGGCCATTCCGTCTCGCCTCCTGGTCGTTTGGGCGGTCTTCCCGTTTGACTATCTCATTCCTGCCGAGCCACGGCTACGTGGTACCCGTTGTGAAACGAGCCTCCACCGGAGCGTGGTCTGAGAGGCGCAGCCGCCGTCCTCCGCGAACCAGCTCTCGGCGCTCGGGCGGCCAGTGACTAGGAGGCTCGATCACCTTCAGGCCGCGGACCAGCAGATGGTCGATTGCGTGTGCGCCGGTCGTGCCCCTGAGCCCGAGCTCGGCGCCCAGTCGCTCGAAGACCGCCGGCGTCTCGGCTGGCCGCAGGTTGAGGTCGCCACCGAAAAGAAGTGGCGTCCCGCCCGCCCACTCGACCGCTGCCTCGGCGGCGCGAAGCACGTCGGCGGTTGCGAGCTCCGGGCGATCGTTGGTTGCGTGCAGGTTGGCGATGCTCAGCTGACCGCCGTTCCCGGTTGCGACACGCGTGAAGGCCATCGCACGCCGCTCCGGCCTGCCGCGATGGATCACCAGCTCCCGCCGCTCGAGCGCTCCATCGAAGCCACGAACCAGCGTGAGGTTGGAGCCGCCCTCGCCAGAGGCGATCAGGTCGGGATTGCGACGGGCGATCCAAGCTCGCAGCGGGGCCAGGGAGTTGCGGGAGGTGAGGACGCGGTGCGGCTCGGCGCCGCATGCGATTGCCAGTGGAGCGGCGAAGCGCGGTGGGACCTCCTGCAGCAGGGCGACGTCCCAGGGTGCCCCAGCCAGCAGCTCGGCGAACTCACCGAGCAGGTCGTGGTTGACCTGGACGTGGGTTGCGTTGCGCCCCTCGGTCCGCAGCAGCCGCGAGCGCCAGGTGAAGAGGCTGGGGTCGGGCGGGAAGTCGCGACCATGGAAGAGGTTCCAGCTGACGGCCGTCAATTCCACGGTCGTAGTATCCGGCGCTTGACCAAGCGGGACTTCCTGACAGGCGAGGAGCTGGGCGCTTTCGAGCTCGGCAAGCTGCTCGACCGGGCGGTGGAGCTGAAGGCCGGGCGCGCCGAGCGGCTCGGCGCTGACTCGCTGGCCGGGCGCAGCGTCGCGCTCGTCTTCGAAAAGCCCTCGACCCGGACGCGGATCTCCTTCGACGTCGGCGTCGCTGAGCTCGGCGCCCATCCGATCGTCCTGCGCGGCGACGAACTGCAGCTCTCGCGCGGCGAGTCGATCGGCGACACGGCGCGAGTGCTCTCGCGCTTCGTCGACGCGATCGTGATCCGCTCCGGCTCGCACGAGGCGGTCGCCGAACTGGCCGCGGCCGCTGAGGTGCCGGTGGTCAACGCGCTCACCCCGCTGCACCATCCCTGTCAGGCGCTCGCTGACCTGCTCACCCTGCGCGAGCGCCGCGGGGACCTGCAGGGCCTGCGCCTCGCCTACGTCGGCGACGGCAACAACGTCGCTCGCTCGCTCGCCGTTGTCGGCGAGCTGGCGGGGATCGAGGTGGTCGTCGCCGCCCCCGACGGCTATCAGCTCGAGGAGGGTCACGGGGCGAGGCTGACCGCCGACCCGCGCGAGGCGGCCAGCGGCGCCGATGCCCTCTACACCGACGTCTGGGTCAGCATGGGTGACGAGGGCGAGGCGCAGCGCCGCCGCGCCGACCTGGCCCCGTTCCGCATCGACGCCGACCTGCTCGCCGCTGCCAGGGACGACGCGATCGTCCTCCATTGCCTGCCCGCCCACCCCGGCGAGGAGATCGCGGCCGAGGTGCTCTACGGAGAGCGCTCCGCCGTCTGGGATCAGGCCGAGAACCGCCTGCACGCGCAGAAGGCGCTGCTGGAGATGCTGCTCGACGACTGAGCGATGTATCCGGAGCTCCACATCGGCCCCCTCACGCTGCAGACCTTCGGGCTGATGTTCGCACTCGCCTTCCTCGCCGCCGGGGCGCTGGTCGGCAAGCGGCTGAAGGAGCTGGGCAAGCCCTTCGATTGGGCGTACGAGATGTGCTTCGCGGCGCTCGGCGGTGGCATCGTCGGCTCGCGCATCTACTTCATCGTGCAGAACTACGAGAGCGTCAAGCATGACCTGCTCGGCAACCTCTTTTCCGGTTCGGGCCTGGTCTGGTACGGCGGCGCGATCGGCGGCGCCCTCGCCGTCCTCGCCTGGGCCTGGTACCGCGACTTCCTCAATTTCACGCTGCTCGACGTCGCGGCCCCGGCGCTGGCGCTCGGCTACGCAATCGGGCGCTGTGGCTGCCAGCTCTCGGGCGACGGCGACTACGGCAAGCCCTGGGACGGGCCCTGGGCGATGTCCTACCCCAACGGCACGGTGCCCACCGACCGCACGGTGCACCCGACGCCGGTCTACGAGACCCTGGCGATGGGGCTCGGCGCGTGGATCCTCTGGCAGCTGCGCGACCGCTTCCGCACCGGCGTGCTCTTTGCCATCTACCTGGTCTACGCGGGCGCCGAGCGCTTCCTGGTCGAGTTCCTGCGCCGCAACCACCACGTCGCCCTCGGCCTCACCGCGGCGCAGCTCGAGAGCCTCGGCATGATCCTCGCCGGCACCCTCTGGATCGTCGCGGTGCGACGCCGACACGGTACGCTTTCGGCGATGGCTCCCACCAAACCGATCCAGCCCCTCGCGGGCTCGTAGCGGTGGCAGCCCAGGGGGATGGCGCGCCGCCGCGGGCGAGCGCCGCCGAGATCATCAAGCAGGCGACTGCCTCGATCGCCGCTGCCGGCTGCGAGGCGCCCGAGGCCGATGCCAGGGCGCTGGTTGCGAAGGTCCTTTCGACCCGAGTCGAGGAGCTGGAGCGCGACGGCGCCACCGAAGTCGCCGCCGAGTCTTTAAGGGAGCTGGAAAGCCTGGTGACCCGGCGGAAGGAACGCGAGCCGCTCGAGTACATCCTTGGCTCGACCCGCTTCCGCGGCATCGAGATCGCGGTCGACGAGCGGGTGCTGATCCCGCGCCGGGAGACCGAGCTGCTGGTTGCCGTCGGCGCCGAGCTGCCCGAGGGCGCCCGGGTGCACGAGGTCGGCACCGGCTCGGGCGCGATCGCCCTCGCCCTCCTCAACGAGCGCCCCGACCTGCGCGTCACGGCCTCCGACCTCTCGCCCGAGGCGGCGGAGAAAGCGCGTGAGAACGCCGCGCGGCTCGGCATCCCGCTCGAGGTCACCGTCGCCCGCGGCATTCCCGAGCACGTTGACGAGGTGGACCTGCTGATCGCCAACCTGCCCTACGTGACCGCGACCTCGATCCATGAGCGCTCGCCGGAGATCCAGCGCGAGCCAACGGTCGCCGTACAGGGCGATCCGGAGGTGGGCGACTGCGGCGAGGACGGCCTCGAGATCATCCGCGGCCTTATCGAGGAAACGCCGAGCGGCTGGCGGATGGCGCTCGAGCACGACACCCACCACGGCCCGGCGATGCGAGGGCTGCTGCGCGAGGCGGAAACCCGGGCCGACTACCGCGGCGACGAGCGGGTCACCGTAGGCAACGCCCCATGAGCGACGGGGGCCCCGCGAAGGCCGAGCCTTCGGAGGGCTCCCCGGAAAAGGTCCGCCGCGAGAAGCTGGAGCGCCTGCGGGCGGAAGGGATCGAGCCCTTCCCCCCGGAGGGATTTCCCGACCGCGACAGGATCTCGGCGATCCTCGCGGAGCACGACCCCGAGCAGCTCGGCGAGGGCGAGCACGCGGAGTTCGCTTACCGGGTAGCGGGCCGCGTGGTCGGCCGCCGTGGTCACGGCAAGACGATCTTCCTCGACGTTCGCGACCTGAGCGGGTCGATCCAGGCCTACGCCCGGGTCGACGCCCTGGGCGAGGAGGTTTTCGGCCGCATCGACGACCTCGACATCGGCGACGAGGTCGGCATCGAGGGAGTCATCTACGTGACCAAGCGCGGGCAGCTGGCGCTGGCGGTGCGCGAGTGCACGATGCTGGGCAAGGCGCTGCGCAACCCGCCCGACCTCTTCCACGGCATATCCGATCCCGAGGTCCGCTACCGCCAGCGCGAGCTCGACCTGATGGCCAATGAGCGCTCGCGCGAGATCTTCCTGCTGCGGGCGAAGCTCGTCGCGGCGATTCGCAACTACCTGAACGAGCGCGACTTCGTCGAAGTCGAAACGCCGATCCTGCAGGCGCTCGCGGGCGGCGCCGCGGCTCGTCCGTTCACCACCCACCACCACGCGCTCAACCGCGAACTGTTCCTGCGCACCGCGACCGAGCTCTACCTGAAGCGGGCAATCGTCGGGGGCTTCGAGAACGTCTACGAGCTGAGCAGGTTCTTCCGCAACGAGGGCCTCTCGCCCAAACACAACCCCGAGTTCACGATGCTCGAGTGGTTCCTCAGCTGCGCCGGCTATGAGGGCGTGATGACCTTTGCCGAGCAGATGCTCTCGACGGTGGTCGAGCAGGTGCTGGGGACGACGGTTGTCGAGCGCGGCGGCCGCAAGATCGACTTCAAGGCCCCCTGGAAGCGGATCACCCTGCAGGAGGCGGTTCGCGAGGAGACTGGGGTCGACATCCTCACCGCCGGCCGCGAGGAGCTGGTCGAGCTGGTCGACGACGAGGTCGACGCGGGGGCGGACTGGGCCTGGATCATCGACGAGATCCAGGCCAGGCTGATCGAGCCGAAGCTGGTTCAGCCGACCTTCCTCATCGACCTGCCGCGCGAGCTCTGGCCGACCGTGAAGCCGCTGCCCGAGCATCCCGAGCTGCTGGGCGAGGCCTTCGACGGGGTCGTCGACGGGATGGAGATCATCGGCGGCGGCACCGACACCAACGACGCCGACATGCAGCGCGAGAACTTCGTGCGCCAGCGCCAGCGCCGCCATCCCGAGAGCGAGGAGGCGCCCTACCCGAGCGACGACGAGTTCGTGCGGGCGCTCGAATACGGGTCGCTGCCCGCCGGCGGCTCCGGCATCGGCATCGATCGCCTGACGATGATCCTCGCCGGCGCCGACAACCTGCGGGACGTGATCCTGTTCCCCTCGATGCGCCCCGCTGCCGACTGACGCGTCTGCAATTGCACGTCCATGGAACGCGTGGCAGCAAATGCGTGATCAGAAGGCGGCATGCAGCAGGCCACCGTCGAGGGGAATGACGGTGCCGGTGAGGTAGGCGGCGCGCTCGGAGCAGAGGAAGGCGACGAGGTCGCCGTACTCCTCGGGGCGGCCGAGGCGGCCGGCGGGGACTTCGACGCGGGCAGCCGCTTCGGTGCCCTCGAGCGAGCCCGAGGCGTCGGCGAGGCGCTCGGTGGCGAAGCGGCCGGTGGCTACGGTGTTGACCGTGATCCCGTCGGCGGCGACCTCGCGGGCGAGCGTCTTGAGGAAGCCGACCGCCGCCATGCGGTGGGCGTTGGAGAGGTTGAGACCTGGGATCGGCTCGCGCGTGGAGCTGGAGCCGACGTTGACGATCCGCCCCCAGCCGCGCTCGCGCATCCCGGGGACGATGGCGCTGGCGAGCGCACGCGGGGCGAGCACCAGCGAGCGGTAGGCGCTCTCCCACTCCGCGAGCTCGTGGTCGAGGGCGCCGCCGAACGGCGGCCCGCCCGTGTTGAGGACGAGGATCTCGATTGGCCCGAGTGTCACCTCCACCTCGGCGGGCAACGCGGCGAGTCGGTCGAGGTCCGTGGCGTCGCCGACGAAGGGCGTTGCCCGCTCACCGATTTCAGCCCTGGCCTCCTCGAGTTTCTCCAGCGAGCGGCTGGCGATCGCCACCTTGGCCCCCTCGCCGGCCAGCGCCGCCCCGATCGCCCGCCCGATGCCGCGGCTTGCGCCCATCACCAGGGCCACGCGGTTCTCGAGGCCGAGGTTCACGGTGCCAGCTCGAGGCCGGTTTCGCGCTCGGAGAGCTGCCAGAGCTTCTTGATCGCGCTGCTCATGCCGAGCCGGCGCAGGACCGGCTTGCGCACTGGTGGGCCGTTATTGACATAGAGCGGACCGTAGAACTCGCCACTCTTGGCGCCGGGGTCGGTTGCCGCGCGCAGCTGTGAGAGCGCCCCCTGGGCGGGGGACATGCCGATGCTGCGGGCGAGCATCAGGAAGAAGCGCTGCGAGAGGCCGCCGCCGGTCTCCTCGACGCTGACCGCCTGTAGCTCAGTGTTGGAGAAGCCGGGATGGGCGACGAGGCTGGCGCAGTCACCGCCGGCCTGGCGGAGGAGCCGATCCAGCCCGAGGGCGAAGTGGAAGTTGGCGAGCTTGGCCTGACCGTAGGCACGCCAGGGCCCGTAGTTACCGTCGAGGTTGGGATTGTCGAGAGCGACCGCGCGGCCCATGTGGTGGGCGGTGCTAGTCACCGTGACCACGCGCGAGGCTGGCGCGCTGAGTAGGGCCGGCAGCAGCCGCGCGGTGAGGGCGTAGTGGCCGAGATGGTCGACGCCGAATTGCATCTCGAAGCCGTCTGCCGTGCGCCTCTCAGGGATGGCCATCACGCCGGCGTTGTTGACGAGCAGGTCGATTGTCTCGTGCTCGCTGAGGATCCGCTCGGCCGCCCTCTGCACCGAGTCGAGCGAGCCGAGGTCGAGCTCGACCAGGGTCAGCCGCGCGTCCGGGAAGCCGCCGCGGATGTCCTCCATCGCGGCTGCAGCTCGCTGCTGGTTGCGCGCGGCCATGACGACGTCCGCTCCTGCTGCGGCCAGCGCCCGTGCCGTCTCCAGTCCAAGTCCGCCGTTGGCTCCGGTGACGACCGCAGTACGACCGCCCTGGTCCGGGATGTCGGCTCGTCCCCAACTCATTCCCAGTTCCTCTCGATGCGCGTCATTATCCTTGCGGAGCCCGCACCCGGCCGTCGATCGCACAGAGATAGGCGAGGAGGCCGGTTGCGACGAGCGCCCCCAACCAGTGCTGTCCGATTACCACCGCGAGTAGGGCGATCAAGCCGGCGATTACGGCGCGGATCAAGGTTGCCTGTGGATTGAGGCCGATGACCCGCGCCGTCAGCCAGGCGCAGCCGAGCCACGACAGCGGCCCGACCAACCAGCCCCAGCTCACAAAGAAGCCGTGCGAGAAGACCAGCGCCAGCAGCACTGAGACCAGCGCCACGCCGATCAGCTGCACGACCGCCACCCGCCAGAAGACTTCGAATCTCACGGCGAGGATTCTTCCATCGATCGACCGCGCCCCCGCTCGACCCGGCGTGTTCCATAATCAACTCGATGCGCCTGGGCGGTTAGCTCAGTTGGGAGAGCGCCTGCCTTACAAGCAGGAGGTCGCTGGTTCGAGCCCGGCACCGCCCATTGATGAGTGCGTTGACCAAGTCTGATCGGCGAGTCGCCCTCTCCTGGAGCGGGGGCAAGGACTCCGCCTTGGCGCTCTGGGCGCTGCGCGAGGCGGGGATCGAGCCCGCCGCGCTGATCACCACCTTCACCGAGGACTTCGACCGGGTCAGCATGCACGCGGTGCGGCGTGAGCTCGTCCAGGCTCAGGCGGAGGCTGCGGGCGTGACGCTGGTCGAGGTCGACATCCCGGCCGCCTGCTCCAACTCCGTCTATGAGGAGCGGATGGCGGCGGCGCTGGACTCGGCGCCGCTGAGCGAGGTCGAGGCCTTCGCCTTCGCCGACCTCTATCTCGAAGACATCCGCCGCTATCGCGAAGAGCGGCTGCTCGGCAGCGGGCGCGAAGCGCTCTTCCCGCTCTGGGGCCGGAATACCGCCGCGCTGGCCCGGAAGTTCGTCGAGGCCGGATTCGAGGCGGTTCTCGTCTGCGTCGACCCGGCGCGGCTCGAGCCGTCCTTCGCCGGTCGCTCCTTCGACCAGTCGCTGCTTGCCGACCTGCCGGCCGGAGTCGATCCCTGCGGGGAGGACGGTGAGTTCCACACCTTCGTCCACGCCGGCCCGGTCTTCTCGCGCCCGATCGCGATCGAGCTCGGCGAGGCGGTTGCGCGCGATGGCTTCTTCTTTCAGGATGTCGTCCCGGGCCGCGCCGTCCTTAACACGATTTCATGACACGCTTCGCTACCCTGGGAACAGGGACAACGGGAGGGGAAGGCCGATGAAGAAGAGGATCGCTGTCGTAACCGTGCTCACGCTGCTCGTTGCCGCGGCGACGGCCAACGCGTTCAAAGTGCACCTGGTGATCGGGAACCTCATCCTCGACGCCGAAGGCGGCTTCTCGCCGAAGGCACTGCCGAAGTTCAAAAACGCGCCGATCGTCACGCACGGCGGCGGCTCGCTCTCCACCAAGAGCGGCGAACTCCCCCCGATCCTCGACAAATTCACGCTCGAATTCGACAAGCACGGCGCGCTCGACACCACCGGGCTGCCGGTCTGCACGAAAGGCAAACTGGTAGCCACTGACGTCAAGGCGGCCCGCCGCGCCTGCGGCCCGGCGATCGTCGGCGAAGGCTTCGGCAGCGCCGTGGTCAAGTTCCCCGAACAGGGCCCGATCAAAGTCGGCTCGCCGATCACCCTCTTCAACGGCCCGAAGAAGGGCGGCAACGACACGATCATCGCCCACGCCCATCTTGACTACCCCGGGCCGACGACCTTCATCGTCCCGATCGTGATCGAAAAAATCCACAAAGGCGTGCTCGGCTACCGGGTCAACGTCAAAATCCCGAAGATCGCCGGCGGCTACGGCCACCCGATCTCCGGCGACGCCAAAGTCGGCGTGAAATGGACCTACAAGGGCAAGCAGCACAGCTACATCAACGCCCGCTGCGAAACCGGCCACTTCCTCGTCCACGGCGAATTCACCTTCAAGGGCGGACCCGAAGAAACGCCCGAACAGGCGGCGGAGAAGGACGACGTGTTCCGGGCCAACTTCGTTCTTCCCTGCAAGGTACGCAGCTAGGGAGGCTCGACGGTGCTCGTCGGGTTCAGGCCGAGGAGACTTCTTCTCTTCGCCCTGCTTGGAGTCGCAGCATTCGCCTTCGCCTCGGTGGCGGGCGCCACTCGCGGCAACGAAAAGGTGCACATTCGCGTCGGAGATCTGGTGATCGACGGGCACGGCGGCTTCAAACCAGAACTGCTGCCCAAGCACCACGACGCGCCGATCAAGATCTACGGCGGCGGCAAAGTCTCGACGATCTCCGGCGAACTGCCGCCGATTCTCGAAACGATCGAATTCGAATTCGACAAACACGGCCACGTCGATACGACTGGGATCGAAGTCTGCACGGCGGGGAAACTGCAGGCGACCGACGTCCCCGCGGCCCGCAGGGCCTGTCCCAACGCGATCGTCGGCGAGGGCTTCGGGCGGGCGATCGTCGCCTTCCCCGAACAGAAAGACATCCCCGTCTCCTCGCCGATCACAGCGTTCAACGGGCCGAAGAAGCACGGCGACGACACGCTCCTCTTCCACGCTTTCACGACCGTCCCGGTCGCCACCACCTTCATCGTCCCGGTCGTGATCGAAAAAATCCACAACGGCATCTACGGCTACCGGGTGAAGGCGAAAATCCCAAAGATCGCCGGCGGCTATGGTCATCCGGTCTCCGGCCGCCTGACGGTCAATCGCAAAACCCGGGTCAAGGGCAAGCTGCACAGCTATGTCAACGCCCGCTGCGAACTCGGCCGGCTTCAGGCGCGAGGCAAGTTCGTCTTCAAGGACGGCACTCGTCTGAGCGGGACCTTCGTTCGTCCCTGCAAGGCGATCCCGGGAACTTAGGCGCGGCGCAGGCGGGCGCGCAGGCGCCGCCATAGCGAGGGTGGCCGCGGTTGGGTGCGGCGCCACTCTTCCTCGGTGGGCAGGCGGCCCTTGCGTCGCGCGGCCAGCACGCACTCGGTGTGGGCGTGGCGACGGCGGCTGCGGTCGTCTTCGGGCGCGATCAGCACGTGCTCGCTCAGGGCCGGCAGGTGGCGACCGCAGAGCGGGCAGCGGTAGGTCGCCGGCTTCCGGTTCTGGGCGGGGCGCATCGACCACCAGCGGACCGGCTCGCGGTCGGCCGGCGAGCGCGACATCGCTCAGGCGCCGGCGAAGAGCTGCGGCGTGGGGGTTCCGCCGCGCCGCCGCTCGGTCTCGCTGACCACGTCGAAGAAGACGTCGTTGCGCCCGCGGCGCATGCGGCGCGGGAAGAGGTGGCGAGCACGGCGGTGCGCCGCGGTCATTGCCCGGAAGCTGGCCTCGTGGGCGGCGCTCCAGCGGATGCCGAAGATCTCCCGCACCCGCGGCGGCAGCGTGCCCTTGATGACGTGGTTCTGGGCGACGATGTTGCCGCGCGCCGCCCGCGGGACCGGCTGCTCGAAGGCGACCAGCGGCGCCATCTCGAGTCCGTGCGCGGTCGCCTGCAGGTCCGGCGAGGCGAGCCGCTCCTCCCACCAGGCGCTGAACTCCCGGTGGGTCGCCGGCACCGCGTTGCGCGGCAGGCCGAAGAGCTCACCGAAGCGGACGTAGTCCTGCCAGAGATCCTCGCGCTCGGACTCGCTCAGCGGTCGGACCATCGTCTCGTACATCGCTCGGCCCGAGTCGGCGATCACGGCCAGGGTCCAGAGCATCAGCTCGGGGTCGAAGGCGGAGTAGGTGGTGCCAGCGGGGTGGACGCCAGCATCCTCGGGCAACTCGCCCTTGACTCGCTCGTGCAGCTTGTGGACGAGCGCCAGCGCCCGGTCGGCCTCCTCGCGGGTGCCGAGCAGGATCGTCTCCTGGATCTTGGCCGTGCGGGCGAGGCGCCGGAATGGGCGGTCGGCGGCGCCCGTGCTGAGCATCGTGCCGGTGTAGGTGAGCGGCTCCAGCGCCCCGATCAGCAGCGCCCGCTGGCCGTAGAGCAGGCCGACCGCACGCTCGCCGTGGACCATCCGGGCGATCGAGCGACCGGGTGGGAAGTAGTGGGAGTCCGCGTCGTTCCGCTGTGCCATCGGTGCCGGAGATGCTACTCCGGCACTTCCGAGGCGAGCCCTGCCACCGCGCGCTCGAGCATCCCGCCGCGCGAGTCGGTGTTCAGCTCGTGGGCAGCAAAGATCTCGTCGAGGTCCTCGCGGGTGAGGGTCTCGCGCTCGAGCGCGTTGGCCGCCAGGTTGTCGAGGCATTCGCGGTTGGTGGCGAGCAGGGTGCGAGCCCGGCGGTGCGCTTCGCGGGCCAGCGTCATCGCTGCCCGGTCGACGTCGCGGCGGGTCTGGTCGGAGACCGCGTAGTCACCCGTTGGCAGCGCGATCGGCGGGGCGCCATCGGCGTCGATCGCCACCCCCATGCCGAACTCGGCGACCATCTGCTTGCAGACGGCGTGCACGCGGGCGAGGTCGTCGACCGCCCCCGAGTAGGAGCTGTCCAGCACCTCTTCCTCGGCGGCGCGGCCGCCCAGTAGCGTCACGACCTCGTCGAGCAACTCCTCGCGCGACTTCAAATAGGTGTCTTCCTCTGGCGAGTGGGCGACGAAGCCAAGCGCCGGCCCGCGGGGGACGATGCTGAGGATCTCCGGCGGATCGAGGCCGAGCAGGCGACGGCAGAGCGCGTGGCCGGCCTCGTGGTAGGCGACGATGCGGCGCTCCTTCTGGTTCAGGCGCCGCGCCTGCTGGGAGCCGACCGACTGGCGCAGCAGTGCCTCGTCGAGGTCCTCGCGCGCCATCGCCTCGCGCTCGGCACGGCCGGCGATGATCGCCGCCTCGTTGAGCGCGTTGGCGAGCTGGGCGCCGGTCATCCCGGTCGTCTTGCGAGCCACGTCGGCGAGGTCGAGGTCGGGGCCGAGCGGCTTGCCCTTGGCGTGGGCGCGCAGAATCGCCTCGCGGCCCTTGCGGTCGGGCGGTGAGACGAGGACCTGGCGATCGAAGCGGCCCGGCCGCAGCAGCGCCCGGTCGAGCTTGTCGACGTGGTTGGAGGCGGCGATGACGATCACCGTGCCGGGATCGCGCTCGAATCCGTCGAGCTCGACCAGCAGCTGATTGAGCGCCTGCTCGCGCTCACTAGAGCCACCATCGCCACCTCCTCCACTGCGCGCTCCACCGACGGCGTCTAGCTCGTCGATGAAGATCACGGCGCGACCCGACTTGCGCGCCTCCTTGAACAGCCGCCTGATGCGGGCGGCACCCCTCCCGACGAACATCTCCACGAAGCTCGAGCCCGAGGCGGCGAAGAAGTCGACGCCGGCCTGCGCGGCAACCGCCCGCGCCAGCATCGTCTTGCCAGTCCCCGGCGGGCCGAAGAGCAGCACGCCGCGCGGCGGCTGCGCGCCGAGGGCAGCGAAGCGCTTGGGGTCGCGCAGCCACTCGGCCACGTCCATCAGCTCGTCCTTGGCGGCGTCGACGCCCTGCACCTCGTCCCAGAGCACCGGTGCCGTCTTGCTCGCCTTTACCGTCTCCGGCTTGGTCGAGCCCATGGTCGAGCGCATCAGGCGGAAGAAGACGAAGAGCAGCATCGCCATGAAGACGACGCCGAAGACCGGGTACCAGTCGAAGGCGAATTCCTGAATCTGATTTGTGGTGAGCGCCAGCGCCAACGTTTTCTCCCTCCAAGGTTTGGCGTTGTCGTCAGAACTAACGAAGGAGTGTGGGCGGAATGGCCACGCCCTCCAATCGCATATCTGTCCAGAGTGCGCCGCCAGGGCTAAAGGTTGGGCAGCAGGCCCTTACAGATCGCGGGGAGCGACGACCCCGGTTTGCAGGGCTTTCTCCACCAGCGCGAGCCGCTTGCGGTTCTGCGGCAGGTCCTCGAGCTCGAGCTTCTCGAAGAGCGCCCGCATGTGGGTCTTGACCGCGTCGACGCTGAGGTGGAGCTCGTCGGCGATCGCCTGATTGGTTGGCGGAGTGGCGAAGGCGGAGCCGTCCTTGAAGGGACGGCAGAGGGCGAGCAGGACCCGGCGCTGACCCGGCGAGATCGTCGCCGCGGCGGGTGCCTCGGTGGCGACCGCGGTCGCTTCGGGAGCGGACTCGCCGGGCCGGCGGAAGAGCACGGTGGTGCGGCCGAAGCGGATCACGTCGCCGTTGCGCAGGCGACGGCGGCCGTGGACCCGCTCGGCGCCGACGAAGGAGCCGTTGCGCGAGAGGCCGTCGTCAAGCAGCGTGCACTCGCCGGCGACGACCTCGATCTGCGCGTGCAGGGCCGAGACCTCCTCGTCCCAGTCGAGCCGCAGCCCCGACGCCTCGCCTCGTCCGACCCAGAGCTCGCTCGTGCCCTCGTCGATGATCACGATCCGCTGCTCGCCGCCGCCGTCGCGGAAGACGAGGAAGGGCCGGCCGCCGCGTTCGGCCTCGATCTGAGCCTTCAGCTCCGCGGCGGTGGTCTGACGTGGCTCACTGCCCACGCGGCTGATCCTACGGCCGAGTCTGTTCCGGTGCGACTTATGGACCTGACAGGTCCATAAGTCGCACCGGAAGCGGAAAGGGCGTTGTGATCAAGTAGCGCGTTCGACCTGTGAGCCGCCGACGATGGCCTCCGTGCCATCGTCGGCGAACACGATCCAGGCCTTGTTGCCGCCGTCGTAGTCGGGCGCCCAGAGCTTCAGCGTTGCCGGCCGGCCCCAGACGGTGACCTGCTCGGCGCCGGTCTCCTCCTCGCCACGCCAGATCCGCACGAAGGGGTTGCCATCGCGCTCCTCGCCGATCGTCGTCGGCTCGCGGTGGCCGGGGTGGACGACGGTCTCCGCTGGCAGCTGCATCAGCTTCATCACCGAGGTCTTGAGGTCGGCGAAGCCGCTGGCGCCGGGAGCCATCGTGCCGCCGACCGTGCCCTTGAAGAGGACGTCGGCGGTGAAGAGGTCGCTGCCGTTGACGAGGAAGGCCAGGTGGCCGGCGGCGTGGCCGGGGGTCGATATCGCTTCGATCTCGAGGCCGCCGGTGTTGAGCTTCTCGCCGCCGGGGATGGTCTTCGCGATCTCACCCTCGATCTCCGCCGCCGCCTCGGCGTGGGCGACCATCGGCACGCCGCCGAGCCGCTCACGCGCCTCGGCCAGTCCGGCGACGTGGTCGAGGTGGGGGTGGGTGACGAGGATGTGGGTGATCTCGATGCCGTCCCGCTCGGCTCGGTCGAGCAGCGGGCCGAGGTCG
>CAZQET010000193.1:0-1658 GCA_964591825.1 uncultured Conexibacteraceae bacterium | reverse complement strand
AGGGCCAGTTCTGCTTGAAGTGCAGGCGAGAGCGTGCCGCCGAGGCCGCGGTTGAGGCCGCGCCGGCCGAGGGCAGCAACCGAGACGCCCGCGCGAAGCTGCGCCGCGCGTCGCTGATCGAGTTCGAGGTGCGGAGAACGCCCGAGTTGCCCGACAACAAAATCGCGAGGACATGCCATTCCTCGGCGACGGCGGTCAGGGCGGCGCGACAGCGCATCCTGACCCGGTCCCCCGCCGCCTAGGAGCCGCACGGTGGGCTCTGTCCAGATCGGCTTCGGACTGGCCCTGGTCGCAGCCCTGACGGCGAACCTCGGCGCCCTCTTGAAACACCGCGGTTGCCAGGGCATCGCCCCGATCGAGTTCCGCAGGCCGCTGAGCAGCGCCCGGGGCCTTGCGGGCTCGCGCTGGTTCGCCGCCGGCTGGGGCCTTGCGGCGCTGGCCTGGCTGGTTCACGTCGCGGCGCTCTCGATGGCGCCGATCTCCCTCGTGCAGGCGATCCTCGCCGGGGGCGCGGTCACCCTTGCCGTGATGTCGCAGGGGCTGTTCGGAAATACGGTGGAGCGGCGGCAGTGGGCCGCCCTCCTGCTCGGGAGCGTCGGCCTGGCGCTCCTCGCTCTCACGGTGCCGCACTTCAGCGGCAGCCACTCGAGCTTCTCGCTCGCCGGGATGCTCGGCTTCGAGGGAGGGCTCGCCCTGATCGCCGCCGGGCTGGCCCTGGGCCATCGGTCCGAGCAGCTTGCTGCTCGCCGCGGCGTCCTCCTCGCGGGCCTCTCCGGCACCCTGTTCGCGCTGGCGGGGGTTGCGATCAGGGGCTGACCGGCTCGACCGGCGCGGCTCCCGCCGTGGTCGTTCCGTGGGTGGCGCTGATCGTCGTCTGCGGCGCACTCGCCCAGTACACCGCGGTGATCGCCCTTCAACGCGGGAACGCGATCGAGACGATCGGGCTGATGGGACTGGTCGCGAACGCGATGCAGATCGGGGCCGGCGTCCTGGTCTTCGGCGATCCACTCAGCACCAGCCCGATCGGCACGGCCGCCCAGCTCTGCGCCTTCGGGATGGTCTGCCTCTCCGCGCTGCTCCTGCCGGTCCGGCGACTGGACCGAACCGGCGCCGCGCGGCTGATCGAGGCGCCTGCCTAGCGGGGCGGTAGGGCGATTTTGAGCGCTCGTCCCTCGCTGAAGTAGGGTGGCACGGTGAGACGGAGGGTCAAACGGGGGGTCCTGATCTCGGTCTGCGCCGTCGCTTTGCTCGCCCTCGCGGGCGCGACGCCGGTCGACGCGCTCTTCCTCGGCGAATGGGGCGGCGCCGGCTCCGGCGACGGGGAATTCCAGGCACCGACCTCAGTGGCCACGGACAGCTCGAACTACGTCTACGTCGCCGACTCCGGGAACAACCGGATCCAGAAATTCACGGAATTGGGAGCTTTCGTCGGCAAATGGGGCAGCGCCGGCTCGGGGCCGGGCCAGTTCTCGACGCCTGAGAGCGTCGCCACCGACGTCGACGGCAACGTCTACGTGGTCGACAAAGGGAACTTCCGGGTCGAGAAATTCAGCCCAGGGGGGGACTTCATCGTCCAGTGGGGCAGCCACGGCTCCGGTCCGGGTCAGTTCGAAGCGCCGGCGGGGATAGCGGTCGACCCGACCGGCAACGTCTTCGTC
>CAZQET010000192.1:0-4170 GCA_964591825.1 uncultured Conexibacteraceae bacterium | reverse complement strand
TCCTCCTCGTCCATCCCGTCCTCGATCGAGACGATCGGGTAGCGCGAGCAGGCGCTCTCCCAGTAGGCGGCCATCTCGGCCGAGGAGAGCGAGCGCCCCTCGTGCTCGAGCACGTAGGCGCCGTTCTCGTAGATCTCGCTGGTCGCCGGATCGAGCGCGATGAAGACATCCGAGCCGGGCTCATAGCCAGCCGCCTCGACCCCCGCCAGGACCGCTTGCAGCGCCGCCTCGTTGGACTCGAGGTTGGGGGCGAAGCCGCCCTCGTCGCCGACCGCAGTCGAGCGGCCACCTGCCGCCAGGCTCTTCTTCAGGGCGTGGAAGACCTCGGTTCCGATCCGCAGGCACTCCGAGAAGCTGCCGGCGCCGGCCGGCACGATCATGAACTCCTGGAAGTCGACCGAGTTGTCGGCGTGGGCGCCGCCGTTGAGCACGTTCATCATCGGCACCGGCAGGAGACTCGGCTCGGAGCCATCGTAGAGGCCGGCGAGGTAGCGGAAGAGCGCCTCCCCCTCCAGCATCGCCGCCGCCTTCGCCGCCGCCAGCGACACGCCAAGGATCGCGTTGGCGCCGAGACGCCCCTTGTTCGCGGTGCCGTCGAGCTCGACCATCCTCGCGTCGAGCGCCGCCTGGTCCGTCGCGTCCGCCCCCTTCAGCACCGCGGCGATCTCGCCGTTCACGTTCGCCACCGCGGTGGAGACGCCCTTGCCCGCCCAGGCGGAGCCGCCATCGCGCAGCTCCACCGCCTCGAACTCGCCGGTTGAGGCGCCTGAGGGAACGGCGGCGAGGCCACGCGCGCCGGACTCCAGCGCGACTTCGACCTCAACGGTCGGGTTGCCGCGCGAATCGAGGATCTGGCGGGCGTGGATGGAGGCGATGCCGCTCATAGTCAGTTGAGTTCGCCCGCCAATCGGCCCGGACCCGAGAACCCGGCGATCACTGTGCCGATTGGCAGACTCACGGGCAGCGCATCCTATTCGGACCGGCGGCCGAGGACGACTCTTATTCGCCGGTGGCGCCGGGCACGATGCCGCCCGGGACTTCGCCCGAGGGGACGGCCGCTTTTTCGGGCCCCGCCGGTCGCGGCCGCTGGGCCAGCCTCTGGCCTTCGGGTTGCAGCGGGGTGACCGTGCCGGGCTGGGCCGGCTTGACCTGGGGAATCGGCGCCGGACAGGCTTCGGCCGGCGTTTTCGGGTTCGCTTCGTAGCAGGCTTCATACGCTTCCGATTCCGGCGGCCGGCCGTTGCCCTTGTAGTTGCTGCAGCGTTTGACCAGATAGCCCGAGGCGCAGAAGGTGCGGGACGTCCAGCGGCCGTTGTAGCCGCGGACGAAGGATTCGAAGGTCTGTCGTTTGGCCTGTTCGGCGAGCTGGGCGCTGATCTGCGGTTTCGCTTCGTCGAGCGATTGGACTTTCTCGGGGGTGATCTTCATCACCTCGAAGACCACGTATTTCTTACCTTCGGTGAGCGGGCCTTCGATTTCCCCCTGCCCGGCGGCGAACACGGCCGCTTCCAGCGGTTCCTGCAGCGTCCCTGAGCCTTCGGTCACGCCCGACTGCAGGCCGCCATTGCTTTTCGTCGTGTCGGTCGAGTACTGCTTCGCGACTTTTTCCCAGCTTTTGATCGAGTCGTCTTTTTCGAGCGCCGCCTTGGCTTCTTCCACCTTCGCCTTGTCTTTGTTCTTGATCACGCGGATGTCGCGCGATTCCGGCGTCGTGTACTGGCTCGCCTTGGCGGCTTCGTAATAGGTTTCGATTTCACGCTTGCTCGGTACGGGCGCTTCTTCGGTGACCTTCGTTTCGAGCTGCCCCTGCAGCATCTGGATCTTGACCCGTTCGAGCACGTCGGCGCGGGTGAAGTGCGCTTCTTTGAGGAATTCCTGGTACTGCTTTTCCGTTTTGAACGCCTGTTTTTTCAGTTTGGCGAGTTCTTTGACGATTTCCTTGGGCGTTACCGAGATCCCCATTTCTTCCGCCTGGCCCTGGATCCAGATCGCGTTGAGGATTTCGTCCAGCGCTTTTTCCCGCAGTTCGTCGTATTTTTCTTCGCCCGGTTTCGGCACGGGCTTCAGTTTTTCCTGAGCCGCGGTCTGCACCAGCGCGTGCCGGAATTTGGCTTCGGTGATCGGGCTGAGCCCTTCGGGCGCGTCTTCGACGATCGCCACCGAGCCCGAGGGAATGCTGGGATTACCGATCCCCTCGGCGATAGCGAAGATCACGAAGAGGAGGATGAAGAGGGCTGCGAAGCCCAGCAGGGCAAGCCGCTGCAGCCCGCCTGCCTTCCCTCCCTTGGCGCTGATTCGTGCCACCGACCGGGCAGCATAAATCAAATGCTCCGGTGGGGGACGCTGCTCAGCTCGTGAGGCTGGTCTCGCCCGCCTCGGCGGCGCTGCGCCCCGCCCCGCGAATCGCCTCGGCCATCGCCAGCAGCGCGGCGAGGCGGGCCTCCGGCTCGTTGGGGACCCGCACCGCGGCGGTCTGCTCGCGCCACTCATAGACGCAGCCCTCGAGCCGCTCGGTCAGCATCCCGGCCGCCTCGGAGTCGAGCTCGACCCCTGTCACGCTGAGCCGTCCGCCGCGGAACTCGACGCTGCGCGCCCCCGCCAGCCCCAGCTCGATCCGCGCCCGCTGCAGGGCGAGCAGGTTCTCGGCCTCGGGCGGCGGCGGACCGAAGCGATCGCCGAGCTCGTCGCGGATCGCGCGCAGCTCGCCCGGCTCGCGGGCGGCGGCGATGCGCCGGTGGACGTCGATCTTGGCCGCCTCGAAGGGGATGAAGGAGGCGGGCAGGTAGGCGTCGACCGGGACGTCGAGCCGGACCGGCTCGGGAGCCTCCCCCTCGCCCTCGCCAGCCTCGCGCGCCGCTCCCACCGCCTCGTCGATCATCTGGCAGTAGAGCTCGAAGCCGACCGCGGCAACGTGGCCGGACTGCTCGTCGCCGAGCAGGTCGCCGGCACCGCGGATGTCGAGGTCGCGCATCGCGATCTTGAAGCCGGAGCCAAGCTCGGTGTGGTCGGCGAGGGTCCCCAGGCGCGCCGCCGCCTCCTCGGTCAGGGCCTCGGCCGAGGGGTAGAGCAGGTAGGCGAAGGCGCGCTCGCGAGAGCGCCCGACCCGGCCGCGGATCTGGTAGGCCTGCGACAACCCGAGCTGGTCGGCGCGCTCGACGATCAGCGTGTTGGCGCTGGGGATGTCGAGGCCGGACTCGATGATCGTCGTCGTCACGAGGACGTCGGCGTCGCCGCGCAGGAAGGCGAGCATCGTCTCCTCGAGCTGCTTCTCGTCCATCTGGCCGTGCGCTTCGAGGAAGCGGGCCTTCGGGACCAGCCCGCGCAGGCGCTCGGTCGTCTCCGGCAGCGAGTCGATCCGGTTGTGCAGGAAGAAGGCCTGGCCGCCGCGCTCGAGCTCGCGGTTGATCCCCTTGGCGACGAGATCCTCGTCGTAGGGGCCGACGTAGGTGCGGACCGGGCGACGACCCTCCGGCGGCGTCTCGATCGTCGAGATGTCGCGCAGCCCCGCCAGGCTCATCTGCAGGGTGCGCGGGATCGGCGTCGCCGAGAGCGCCAGCACGTCGACCTTGAGCTTCAGCTGACGCAGCAGCTCCTTCTGCTTGACGCCGAAGCGCTGCTCCTCGTCGACGATGACCAGGCCGAGGTCCTTGGCGCGAACGTCACGAGAGAGCAGGCGGTGAGTGCCGATCAGGATGTCGACCTTGCCCGCCTCGAAGTCGGCGAGCACGGCTTTCACCTCGGCTGGATTGCGCAAGCGGGAGACGCCCTCCACCACGAACGGCAGGTCGGCGAGCCGCTCGCGGAAGGTGCCGAAGTGCTGCTGGGCGAGGATCGTCGTCGGCACCAGGATCATCACCTGCTTGCCGTCGGCGGCGGCCTTGACCGCGGCCCGCAGCGCCACCTCGGTCTTGCCGAAGCCGACGTCGCCGCAGACCAGACGGTCCATCGGCTGCTCGCTCTCCATGTCCCCCTTGACCGCCTCGATCGCTTCCAGCTGGTCGGCCGTCTCGCGGTAGGGGAAGGCGGTCTCCATCGCCAGCTGCCACTCGCCGTCGGGGGCGAAGGCGTGTCCCTTGCGGGTGCGCCGCTCCGCGTAGAGGTTGAGCAGCTCACCCGCCAGGGCGCCGGCAGCGCGACGGGCTCTGGCCTTCATGTTCTGCCAGCGCTTGC
>CAZQET010000191.1:0-6356 GCA_964591825.1 uncultured Conexibacteraceae bacterium | reverse complement strand
CAAAGCCGGTGCGCATCGCCGCGTTGGGGCAGCTGTCGACACCGCCTTCATCGCCGACGGTGGTGAAGGTCGTGTCAGGGCCTTTGACGGTGGCCTCGGCGTTTTGGGCAACGAGGCGGAAGTGATATGTCTGCCCGGGAGCAAGGTTTTGGATCTGCTTGGAGACCGGGTGCTCTGAGCTGCCGCTGATCGGCGAACTCTCCTGGGTGGAGGAACCGTAAGAGGCATTGGGACCGTATTCGAAGTGGTAGGTGGTCGGGGCGCCCTGGGGATTGATCGTTGCATCGAGGGTCGCGTCCGTGCCGGTGACCGGGCTGGCGTGGGTCCTGGTGACGATCGGCCCTCGGGTGATCAAGGTGCGGTCGGAGCTGGCGACGAAGCTCCGGTCGGTTGCGTTTTCGGCCTCGATCCGGAAGTGGTACTTCGTTGCGGGATCGAGCCCGGATGCTTCGCCGGAGACGACCACGTCTCCCGAGCCCGAGCCTGGGTTGGGCGAGCAGGGCGCTTCTTCGGCGTTGGTGTAGCCGTTTGCCTGGAATTCCTCATCGGAGACGTAGGCGAAGTGGCAGTTGCTGACCTGGATCCCCTCGGGGTCGACTTTGGCGTTGAGCGTGGCCGAGCTGCCGGTGAGGCCGCTCGGGTCTTCGATCGTCACCGTTGGCTGGGTGAGGTCGAAGGTGCTGAAGATCTTCAGCTGACCGGAGTCGGTGACGTAGAACTTGCGCTGGGCGGCGTTCAGGCCGATGCCGCCAGGGTTGGTCAGGTCAGCCTGGCCGAAGGAGTCGGTCGGGTCGCAGCCCTCGGTGTTTTCTTCGCCGCCGAAGCGTTGAAGGACCGGTTCACAGGCAGAAAGATCGGCCTCGATCACTTTGCCGGCCGCGTCGAAGTGGTAGCGGGCGATCTGGGGGGGAACATCGCTCGAGGAGAAGCTCTTTCCAAAGAGGACGTAGAGATCGCCGCTCACGCGGTCGACGGCGAGATGTTCCTGCACTGAGCGGGGTGTGCCGTAAATGGACTTGCTGATGAAGCGGAAGTTCTGGGATATCGTCGCTGGCGCAGACGGGTCGTAGCGCCTGGCAGCCTTGCCGAGAGTGATGAACGTTCCGCCGGGCTCGATTGCGAGGTCGTTGCCAAGGTTCCTATCGACTTCAACGGTGCTGACAAGGCTGCCTGTCACGGCGTCATAGCCCTTGATCTTGGCGACGATTTCTGCGCCGCTGCCGCCATGCTGTATGGCGACGAACAACTCGCCAGCAGGGTCGGTGACGATGCCGCTCTGGCTTTCCGCGAGCGACGGGGGGGTGACAACCGCGCCTGAGCCCCAGCCCGTAGCCAAAGTGCCGTCAGGGTTAAGCTTGGTGATCGTTCGCGCTCGAGTATCGCTTACGTAGACGCCTCCTTGGGTGGGACCGCCCGAGTTGTCGACGGCCATGTAAGTGGGAGCGGCGAATTGGCCGGTGGCGTTGCCGGTGACATATAGCCCACTGGAGCTTTCGGTAGTGCCGGCCCGGCAGGCGTCGCCGTTGGCGGGACGGCAGACCTCAAAGGCCCCCCCCTGCTGAACGGTGTTGATGTCTGCGTCTGGAAACGCCGACTGGGGTGTAAGACCACTGTTATCGGCTGCCATCAAAGGGACATCGACTTGGCTCTTCGTGCCGGTGAACTCGACCGTCCAGGGACCGCCCGCCGAGCCGGTGACCTGGACGTCGCCGGGGTCGAGGCTGGGAATCCCCTCGAGGGCACCCTGGACTTCCGCCGCGGAGGCGTTGAAGGCGATCGGTGCGGTGGGCTGGACCGCCGTGAGGTTCGTGGTTTGCGCCTGGGAGGGATTGGCCGGCGCCGAGAGCGTAAGTTCGCCGGCGCCGACAGCTGTGATGGTGGTGCCGGAGGGGATTCCAGCGCTTGATTCAGCGCCGCTGATCCGATCGCCAACATGAAAGGCGCCCGTGGTGGTTTTGAGGTTCGTAATCGTCGCCGAGCCCGGGGTGAGAGTGCCGGCTCCAGTCGCGGTCTGGTAAAGCAGCTGGAAGGTACCGCCGGTGGTCTTGACCAGCGAGACCTCCTGCTTGTCGTCGACGCCGCCGGTCTTGTCGGGACCGGATGCGACCACTTCCCATCCAGCCGCCCAGACAAAGTTGCCGTCTTCGTCGTACTTGGCGATCCGGTGATTGCCCCGGTCCGCAACGTAAACGTCGCCGCTCGTTTCGTCGACCGCGATGGCCTCCGTGTTGGTGGAGAGCTGGTTGGCGCCCGAGCCTTCGGAGCCGATCGTTGCGGTCAGTTCGTGGGCCACGCCGGGGGCCGGCGTGAAGGTGCGCGCCGATGAGATCGCGTCGCCGTTTGCAGCGGTGCCGAGGTGCAAGCGGTAGTGGACCGGGACGCCGGCGGCGAGATTGTTGACGAAGGCGCTGACCGAGGTCGCTTCGGTGAATTCATCACCCTCTGCACAGTCGACGCTCTGAGCTGAAGCAAAGCCGTCGATTTTGAACTGGTCGTCTTCCACGTAGTCGAACTGGCAATTCGTGATCGTTTCGCCCTTGGGTTCGATGTGGCCGTGCAGGGTCGCGTTGGTGTGGTGATTGGTACCGGTTGCCACGTCGGCGAAGGAGAGCTGGACCGTCGTGAATTCGACGTCGGCGCCCACAGCCGATTTGCCGCCCGAGTTGGAGGCGAGAATGCGCGAGTGGTAGGTGGCGCCGATCACAAGGCCGGTCAGCTGGGCTGAAACGGCGACGGCGCTTTTGCCTTCGCCGGGTGCAGGAGAGCAGGGCGCCGTTTGAGAGCCGGTGAAGCCGTTTTCCTGGAATGCAGCGTCTTCGACGTACTCGAAGTGACAGTCGGTGATGAGGTTGCCGTGTGGATTGACCGTCCCATTGAGGGTGGCGGTGCTCAGCCCGACTTCGGTGGCGGGGGCCGTGGCCACGCCCGGCGGGATCACGGTCTTGCTGATGAAGGGTCCGTAAACCTTCACCTGGTTGGTTGCGGGGTCGGAGACGTAGGCCTTGCCCCCGTTACCGATCACGGCGACGCCGGTGGAGCGCCCTTCGACGGAGTTGGTGAGATCGCCTTCGCCAAAGGTGTAGGAGGAGGCGCCGGTGGAGTCATAGACGTGGATCTGGGCGCCCTCGTCGACGTAGAGGTCGCCGGTCGAGGGATCGACGGAGAAGGCGAACGGGATGACCGGGTCGACGACGGTCGGCGTCGGGGTGGGCGGTGTGCCGGTGGTGAAGTCGGAGCCGTTGAAGTGCTCGGTGGAGCCTTCTTTGGTCAGCGTGTTGCCGGTGTAGACCTTGCCTTCGTTGGCAGCGACGGCGCAGTCGCTGCCGCTGGACTTGATCGCGCCGGAGTAGTCGGATTGCTGCACGGTTGCGCCGCTGGGGCTGAAGCGATCGATGCGTTCGGCCAAGAAGTCGGTGACGTAGACGTCACCGTTGGATTGGTCGACGGCGACGCCGCAGGCCAGTTCGAAGGGGCCGGCCGGCGGGCCGGTCAGGGTGGTGAGCAGGGCGCCGCTGGGAGCGTAGACCTGAAGGGCGCCTTCGCCATTGGTCAGGTAGATGCGCCCGTCCGCGGGGCCCCCGGAGTTGTCGACCGCGACGTTGGCGGCGTCGAGTTCGAGTGCACTGATCGAGGGCACCGGGACCTTGTTGGTGCCCGCGCCCGGCCCGGCGGTGAAGTTCTTCGGGTTGCCCGAGGCGTCGAAGCGATCGAGCGAGTTGTTGGCGTAGTCGACCACGTAGACGTCACCGTTGGATTGGTCGACGGCGAGGGCCCGCGGGCTGGCGCCGGTGAAGGCGCCGAAGGAGGTGGTGTTGACGCGCGCGGTGGCGAAAGCCGAGGGGGCGAGAGCGAGCAGGGCGGAACCGACAGAGAGCAACGCGACAAGCGCGAAACGGCCGCGTGCGCGCAAGGACGCACCACTCCCGTTGAGGCCCTCGGACGTACCACGGGTGGCGAAGGCTCCACGGCCGAGCGAGCCGAGGCGACTGGCCTCGCCCGTGCTTGATCCCGCGGATGGCGCCTTCGCGTGCTGCTTCACGTAGGTCTCTCCTTGTCCCGTGAGCCCCCTCAACCGGCCGCTTCCCTTTGCGGCCCCCGTGGGCTCGGTTGTCCCTGTTTGTTCCCTGAGTTCAGTCGCGGTTTGAACTACCACGTACATGAACTGTGGCGAGATTAGAACAAAGGTGTTTCAGAGTGTCAAGGAAAAGATCACGTTTATAGGACGCCGCGTACCGCGGGTGTTTGCAGAAAAGCGCGGGTGGCCGCTCGTGAGAGCGGCGGTTTTTATTCGGCCGAAGCGGCTTCCGAGCGGGCCAGCCGCTCGGCTTCCTCAACGCCCAGGTAGGGCGCCAGGATCAGCTCGGTGAGATCTGGCAGCAGTTTCTCCAGCTCGGCGGTGCGGCCGGCGGAGATCTCGCGGACGATCAGCGAGACGATGCCGCCGACAAGGGTTTCCTCGGTCGCCTCGGGCAGGGGCCGGTCGCCGCTGTGCTGGGGGCGGCCGGCCTTGAGGATGGCGACGAAGTCCTGCATCGTCGCCCGGTAGCGGGCCGCGATCTCCCCCCCGGCCGCGACCGGCTCGACCATGCAGAGGCGGGCCAGCTCGGGCTCGGCGGCGAGGAAGCGCAGCATCGTCGCCAGCGCCGCCCGCACCTGCTGCGGCCACTCGCCGAAGGACTCGGCGGCGGCGCGCATCGAGGCGCGAATGTGGTCGGCGACCATCTCATAGGCGGCGAGGAAGCAGGCTTCCTTGTCGGCAAAGTGCTCGTAGAAGGTGCGGCGCGAGACCGAAGCAGCCTTGGTGATGTGGGCGACCGTGGTCGCGTTGTAGCCGCGCTCGGCCACCGTGTCGACCAGCGCCGTGATGATCCGCTCGCGCTGGTTCTGCTCGATGAACTCGCGCGGCAACCCGTGCCGCCCAGCGGGCAGCCGGGGGGAGGCCGGCGCGGGAGCGTCCTCCTTCGCCTTCTTCCCCTTCTGCGCCATCCCCTTTGCCACAAGTCGAAGATACCCCTAGAGCAGGTCGGCCGGAGCGAGGATCGGTGCACCGGCCGCGCTCAGATCGAGGAGGTGCCTGTCACCTGAGACCAGCGTCGCATTCTGGCTATGAGCAAGAGCGATCAGATAGTCGTCGTGCGGGTCCTCGCATCGCAACGGGGGCTCCCCCACGGGGTCGACGGCGATCGCCGCCATGCGTCGAATGGCTCCAATGTAGTCGTGCACGGCGTCGAGGTCGACGTAACGGCGGAACTTCTCGCGTTGAAGCACCGCCTCGAGCTCGTCGAGGAGCTGCGGTGAAGCGATCAGCGCGAATCCGCCTTCCTGTACCTGCCGCAATAGCTCTCCCGGTGGCCCACCGGGAGTGATCAGGGCTGAGACGAGAACGCCGGGGTCAATGACGATCCGCCGCACGCCGCTCCTCGCGCATCGCGTGGACTTCGGCGTTGGCCAACCTCATTCCCTCGCCCTCCGGCGCAGGTCGCACACGGGACCAGACATCCTCGAGATCGCCGAGCCCGAGATCTCGCCTCAATGCCTCCTCGATCACCTGCGAATCCCGCTTTCCAGTCCTTGCCGCCTTGACCTTCATCGCACGAAAGACTTCCTCGTCGAGGGTGACGGTTGTGCGCGTCTTCGACATAGATGCACCTTAGCATCGTGATGCTTCAGCGCAGGGTCTGCACCAGCAGCTCGTCCTCGGCGGCGCGCGAGCCGAGGTAGGGGAGCACGGCCATGTAGACGAGCTCGGGGAGGAAGTCGTCGCCGCGCTCGATCGCGCCGGCCTCGATCTTGGCCATCACCGTGCCGTAGATCGCGCCGGCGAGGATTTCCGCCGTACAGCGCGAGACCTTCTCCGGCTTCTCCAGCTCATCCCGGCCACCGTCGAGGATGTCGGCGAGGCGCTGCAGGATCCGGTCGCGGCGCGACTGCGCGCCCGCGCCGACCCCGTTGATCTCCACCATGAGGAAACGGCCGCGGGCGGGGTCCTCCTGGAAGAAGCGCAGCGCCGCCCAGCCCGTCGCCCAGAGCCGGTCGTGCCAGGAGACGGCGCCGGCAGAGGCGCTCCGTACCCGCTCGCAGAGCCCAGCGCCAACCTCGTCGTGCAGGCAGAGGAAGCAGTCTTCTTTGCCGGCGAAGCAGCGATCGAAGTGGGAGCGGCGGGTGCGCGCCTGCTCGCAGATCAGCTCGACGCTGGTCTGGGCGTAGCCGCGTGTGCCGATCAGATAGATCGCCGTGGCAGCGATCCGCTCCCTGGCGGGGTCCGGCCGCAGCGGCGGGGCCCCTCCGTCGCGGAAGTTCACATCATTCCGGCCCCTCCCCCTGCACTCGCTCTGCTCAAGCTGCCGCCGCGGCGC
>CAZQET010000190.1:0-5655 GCA_964591825.1 uncultured Conexibacteraceae bacterium | reverse complement strand
ACCCGCCTCACTTCCGCCGAGAAGCGCGAAACAAGCGCGGAGGGCGGTGCTCTGCGCCACTCCGGCAAGCGAGGCTACCTGCTCTATCCCGGAACCGGGAACGGCGTCAGCGCGATGCAGCTCGAAGCCGAAGGTGGCGAGTGGCGAGTGGCGGCGATCGCGGTCCGCGAACTGCACTGAGCGGAAGCCGCCTTCCAATACAATCCGAGCCGTGACCAGGGTGGGGACACGGCTGTGGGCGGCGCTTGCCGCAGCGCTGCTGGCGGCGGCATTGCTCTCGGCCTGCGGGTCCTCCAATTCGGACTCGACCGAATCGACCGCCGCCGAAGCGCGGCCGAAGGCCAGAACCGGCGAACGAGCCGGGCAGACCGCGGGCGCGGAACCGTCGAAGCAGCAGAGCGGCTCGGGCGAATCGGGCGGCTCCAGCCCCGAGCACGCCATCGCGCCGCTGAAGGTATCGGGGGGCGGCTCGGGCCAGTTCCGAACCAAGGGCGGCGACAACAGCGTCCAGGAATACGGCGAAGAGGCCAGCGAATCGGAACTGCGGGAAGTCGCCGAAATCGTCCACGACTTCTACGTCGCCCGAGCGGAACGGCAGTGGGACAAGGCCTGCACCTACCTCTCGAAGCGCAACGTCGAACAGCTCGAACAACTGGCCGGCCGCTCGGGGCGGAACGTCAGCTGCGGAACCGTGCTCGAGGCCTTCACCCGCACGCCCTCCGCCTCGGTCGAGCGTGAAATCACCACTGTCGACGCGCGCAGCTTCCGCCACGACTCCGAACAGGGGTTTCTCATCTACTACGGCACCGACAAGGTCGTCTATTCGATGCCCATGCGGGCTGAAGACGGGACCTGGAAGGTCACCGCCCTGATCGGCACGACCCTAGGCTGAGCGGCCCATCCAGACCACCTGGTCGCGACCGGGGCCGACGCCGGCCAGGCGGACCGGCACGCCGACGAACTCGGCGATGCGGTCGAGGTAGTCGCGGGCCGTCTTGGGCAGGTCGGCCTCGCTGCGGCAGCCGCCCAGATCACCCTCGAAGCCGGGAAGCTCCTCGTACTCGGGCGTGGCGCCATGGAGGATCGACTGGTGGTAGGGGAAGCTGTCCAGCAGGGCGCCCTCGCGGGAGCGGTAGCGGACGGCCACGCGCAGCGTCTCCAGGCCGCTGAGCACGTCGAGCTTGGTGATCGCCAGCGAGGTCATCCGGTTGAGCCGCACCGCGTAGCGCAGGGAGACGAGGTCCATCCAGCCGCAGCGGCGCTCGCGACCGGTGGTGGTGCCGTACTCGTGCCCCCTTTCCACCATGTGCCGGCCGGTGGCGTCGTCGAGCTCGGTGGGAAACGGGCCGGCGCCGACGCGCGTCGCGTAAGCCTTGGCGACCCCCCAGACCTCGTCGATGTCCATCGGGCCGACGCCGGCGCCGACGGTCGCCGCGCCGGCGATCGGATTGGAGGAGGTGACGAAGGGATAGGTGCCGTGGTCGAGGTCGAGCAGAGTCGCCTGAGCGCCCTCGAAGATCACCGTGTGGCCGGCGTCGAGCTCCTCCCAACAGAGCCGCGAGGTGTCGGCAATGTGGGGCCCGAGACGGTGACCGTAGCTGACGTACTCCTCGGTCATCGTGTGCAGGTCGAGGCGGGGGTCGGGCGCCTCGTCGACCGCGACCTCGGCGATTCCCTCGCCGGCCTCCTTGCGCAGCTTGCGCCGCTGCACCGAGAGTTCGCGCAGCGCCTGCTGCTTGCTCGCCAGGGCGGTGCGGATCTTGGTGCGGAGGATCTTCTCATCGAGCAGGTCCTGGACGCGGATGCCGAGCCGCAGCGCCTTGTCGGCATAGCAGGGGCCGATGCCACGGCGGGTGGTGCCGAGCGAGAGCTTGCCCAGCTTCAGCTCGCCAGCGGTGTCGAGCAGCACGTGGTAGGGCATGATCAGATGCGCGTTGGCGGAGATCTTGAGGTTGCCGACGTCGACGCCGCGGCGGCGCAGGCCATCGATCTCGCCGAGCAGGATGCGCGGGTCGAGCACCACGCCGTTGCCGATCACGCAGGCCTTGTCGGGATAGAGGATCCCCGAGGGGATCAGGTGGAACTTGAACTCCTCGCCATCGCGGACGATCGTGTGGCCGGCGTTGTTGCCCCCCTGGAAGCGGACGATCGCGTGCGCGCGCTCGGCGAGCAGGTCGGTGACCTTGCCCTTGCCCTCGTCGCCCCACTGGGCACCGACTATGACGAGCCCCGGCATACCGGCAGGAGATTGTGACGAGTTGAGCCGTCGTATGACCGGCGCATACCGGCGTCCTCGGTCGCTCGCGTGCTAAAGCACGCCACGCTCCCTGCGTCCTTGATCTGCTTGGCCATACGACGGCTCAGCAGAGCTGGCTTGCCAAACCTCAGCTCGATTGTCGTCGCCTTCGAGCACCAGAGGCTCGGTCATCTCGGTGAGGCGGGAGACGATCCGGGGCCCGATCTGCTCTTCCAATTCGTTCGCGTCGAAGTTCGTCGTGATGATCATCGATTTCTCTTCTTCGTACCGCTCGTTGACCAGCGCGTAAAGCTGCTCCAGCACCCAGTCGGATCTTTTCTCTGCGCCAAGATCGTCCAGGTGAAGCAGGTCAACGGAGGTCAGGCGCTCAAAGAAGGCTGAATACGAGTCGCCCCCGGGCTCGGACTCGTAGGTGCGACGAATTCGGGCGAGAAGCTTTGGCAACGAATAGATCGCCACCGAATGGCCGGCCTCGAGCGCGGCCTTCGATGCAAGCATCGCAAGGGTCGTCTTGCCGGTGCCGGTGTTGCCCATGAGCCAGAGTCCGTGGCCGCAAGCAAGTCGCTCGTCCAGCTCTGCGATGAAAGCGCGGACCCGCTCGACAACGACTCGCGTCTGTAGATCCCGCGCCATGTCGCTGACCGGGGGACGGTCGAAGGAGACGCCGCGGTAGCGGGGTGGGATCACCGAGGCGACGCCGCGCACCCGGCCGCGCTTCAGCCGCTGGGAGCGACACTCGCATTCGCGCGCCACGTCCTCGGGGCCGAGGATCCAGCCCGAGCCGTCGCAGACGCCGAGCGGGCAGGCAGCCTCGCGGAAGGGCTCGCTCCTCGCGCCCGGCATCAGAACTCAGGCCCCTCGGCCATCGCGTCCTCCAACGGCGGCCCTTCGCCCGCCGGCTGGTCGATCGGTTCCTCGCGCCCGGCGAAGTCGGCGAACTTCGGGAAGCGGTCGAGGAAGACCAGCTTCGGCGTGCCGATCGGCCCGTTCCTGTGCTTGGCGATGATCACCTCGGCGAGCCCGTCTGGCTCGTCATCGGGATCGCGGTAGTAATCCTCGCGGTAGAGGAAGGCAACGACGTCGGCGTCCTGCTCGATCGAGTTGTGGACGACGATGTTGTCGGCGACGAAGTTGTGCAGGCCGTCGACGGTGATGTCGAAGACCTCCTCCTCCCCGTCTGGCTCGATCGAGACGACCGGGTCCCAATAGGCATCTCCAAGCGCAAGGTCGACCAGCTCCTCGCAACGCACGGCGGCCCCTACCCTCATCGCGCGCTCTCGACTGAGACCACTCCTGTAGAGCGCCGTGCCGCAGTACTCCGTATCGATCGCCGCCTGCATCTGGCGCGTCGTCATCTCAGCTCGCTTCATCGCCGGTACCACGAGATCCCGCCAGGCCTCCCTTGGAATCAGATCCCGGTTGGGGTTCGCCGCTCGACCTGTGAAGCACTCGAGGATCGCGCTTGCGTTGCGACGCTTGGTGGCGCCCAGCGCCCCCACGAGCTCGAGGAAACGAACGACCTCACTGCTGCCCGAGACGCTTACATGAAACTGTGGCCTGCCCTTGCCGCGGCGTTCCGCTATCCGGGCGTTGATACCCAGACAAAGCAGCAACGACTGCACGTCGTAAGCCAGTCGGCTGCTGCTCGTCGCGTAGTAGAGGTTCGCCGTTTTCCGTGGCCCCCCAAACCAGACGCAGCCGTCAGTCGCCCACAGATGGCGAAGGAACGTGGCGATCTCTCTTGCCGGCTGTGCGAAGACGGCATCCGGCACGTGCTTCTCATACGAGCGCAGACCAAAGACGCCGAGCTCGTCCAGCCAAGCCGCAATGGGATTGCGCTTGCCGTGGGTAAGGCGAGCGCTTGCCGAGAGATAGACCTGGAACCAGCGACGCTCACGCCGGACCCGGGGGCTGAGCGCACGGCCGAATACACGGCGAGAAAGATCCGCGACCGTTTCCGCCAGCTTGAGCTCATTTCTCGTGTACTGGATCGCGTGCCTCGGCAGCGTGCAGCCATCGGCGATCAAGTGCCCCAACAGCGCCAGTTCATCCTCGGTCATGCTCGGCATCCGTCCGCTTGGCAACGAGGCCGGGGTGGCTAGCGGGTCGCCCACGTTCAATTCATCGAGCCGTTTCCAGCCGTTGATCGTAAGGAACTTGTGATTGGCGGTAGCTCGCACGGTTCGGCCAAGTCGGGTCGTGAGCTTGAAGACAGGCTTGCTGCCGGTCGAGAAAGCACGCGTCGCCAGGGCTGGGCGTAGCTGCCAGCACTCGGGGTCCATCGCGAGCACTTCGAAGTTGCGCCTTCCTGCCAGATTCTTGATGGGCACTCGGGTGCCTTTGCCCGGCAGGTAGACCAGGGAATCGCCGGTCAGACACCCTGACTCGCGCAGGTCCGAGAGCATCGGCTTCGGTGGATGGCGCTGCTCCGGAGCCCGTGACAGCTGAGAGATCGCGAGCACCGGCACCGCCAGCTCGCGAGCAAGGATCTTGAGACCACGGCTCATCTGGCCCACCTGCTCGACCCGGTTGGCCCGCATGTCGTCGGCGCGCATCAGCTGCAGGTAGTCGACGATGACCAGGCCGAGACCACCCTGATCCTGCGTCTGGGCGTGCAGGCGTCGCGCCTTTGCCCGCAAATCGAGCAGGCCAAGATCCGACGAATCGTCGAACCAGAGCGGCGCCTCCTCCAACTCGTTGCACGCCCGAACGACCTTCGGCCAGTCCTTTTGCGAGACCTGGCCCTTGCGCAGCTTGTCCCCGGAGATCCTCGCGCGACAGGCGATGAAGCGTTGGGCAAGCTCCACCTCGGACATCTCGAGTGAGAAGAAGGCGACCGGCTGCTGCCGCTTCACCGCAACGTTTTCGGCAATGTTGGCGACGATCGCCGACTTTCCCATTGCCGGCCTTGCAGCAAAAATAATCAAGTTTCCCTGTTGGAACCCCCCCGTGATCGAGTCGATGTCGCGGAAGCCGGAGGGGGTGCCGGTCAGCTCGGTCTCGCCGGTGGAGAGCTTCTCGAGGCGATCGACCTCGTCGTGGAGAATCTCGGAGAGGAGCTTGAAGTCGCTCGCCTGCTCTTTGTGAGCGACGTCGAAGAGCAGCTTCTCGGCACGCTCGGAGAGCTCGCGAGGTTCGCCGTCGCGCTCGTGGACCCAGCCCTGGATCTGCTGGCCCGCGCCGAGCAGTCGCCGCAGCAGCGAGTTCTGCTGGACGATCTCCGCGTAGTGCTTGGCGTTGCCGGCGGCGGGCACCTTGGCGGCCAGCTCGGAGACGTAGTGCTTGCCGCCCGCCTCCTCGATCTGGTTGCGCTGGGTGAGGGCCTCCGACACCGAGAGCTCGTCGACTGGCTTGGAGGCCGAGTAGAGGTCGTGGATCGCGGTGAAGATCGTCGGCGA
>CAZQET010000189.1:0-13636 GCA_964591825.1 uncultured Conexibacteraceae bacterium | reverse complement strand
CCTTTGCGCCGATCGTCGGCGGCGTCGAGCGGATCGTCGAGGACCTCAGCGTCGAGCTGGTCGCGCGTGGCCATGAGGTATCGGTGGCGACCCTGCGCCAGCCTGGCCGGGAGGCCCCGCCTGCCCATAACGGGGTTCGGGTGCACGCGCTCGACAGCTCCGCTCACCGGCTTCCCGGCATGCGTCAGGACAGCGAGCGCCGTCACGCGCCGCCGGCGCCGGACCCCGAGACGGTCTTGCAGCTGCGGCGCCTGCTGAGGCGCGAGCGTCCCGACGTCGTCCACGCCCACAACTGGTTGCTGCACTCCTACCTGCCGCTCGATCGATCTGACGGCCCCGCCCTGGCCCTCTCCCTGCACGACTACGGCCTTGTCTGCGCCACCAAGCGCTTCCTCTACAAAGGGGCCCCCTGCAGCGGCCCCGGCATGCTGAAGTGCATCCGTTGCGCCGCCGAGTACTACAGCCCCGTGAAGGGCGCCGGCGTCGCGCTCTTCACCCGCCTCTCGGAGGGGCGGGTGCGCCGCCACGTCGACGTCTTCCTGCCGGTCAGCCGCGCCGTCCGCGATCTCTGCGGCCTCGAGCCGGGCGAGCGCTGCCAGGTGGTTCCCAACTTCATCCGCGAGCTGCCCGAGCCCCTGCCGGCGGGGGACCCTCACCTCGCCAGCCTGCCCCGCCAGCCCTACATCCTCTACTTCGGCGACGTCACCTACGACAAGGGCGGTGTCGTCCTCGCCGCGGCTTACCGCTCGCTCGACAACCCGCCGCCGCTGGTGCTGGTCGGTCGCTGCTTCCTCGAGGAGGTCGCGAGCCTGCCGGGAGTGGTGGCGCTGGGGCCGATGCCCCACCGTTACGCGATCGAGGCCCTGCGCCGCTCCCTCTTCACCGTGGTGCCCTCGATCCTGCCCGAGACCTTCGGCTTGGTGGCGCTGGAGACCGCCGCCGCCGGTAAGCCGGCGATCGCCTCCGACATCGGCGGCCTCAGCGACGTCGTCGTCGATGGGGAGACCGGAGTCCTCGTCCCCGGCGCCGATCACCGGGCACTTGCGGCTGCGATGGAGCGTCTGCTCGCCGACCCCGATCTGCGAGAGCGCATGGGGGGCGCTGCCCTCGCTCGCGCCGAGGAGTTCTCCTCAGCGGCGGTGTTGCCTCGCTTCGAGCGGGCCTACGAGGTGGCGATCGCGGCTCGCCGGGCGCGCGCGGGGGGGTAACGGCAATGGGAACGCCAGGCTCCGCGCTGGCCGCTCGTGGCCGCCTGCGCGAGCATCTCAGCGACCCGCTGCATCGCACTGGCTACTACCTGATCCTCGGCACCGGCATCACCAGCCTGCTCGGGGTCGGCTTCTGGGCGCTGGCCGCGCACTCCTACACGGCGCGGGTCGTCGGCCTCAACGCGGCGGCGATCTCCGCGATGACTCTCGTCGCCGAAGCCAGCACGCTGGGCTTGGCCGCTGTGCTGGCCCGCTACCTACCTGTCGCCGGCGCCTCAACCCGCCGACTGGTGAGCCGCAGCTATGCGATCACGGTCTCGCTGGCGCTCGCTTTCGGCCTGCTCGCTGCGCTGACCAGCGGCGTCTGGTCGCCAAAGCTGAGCTTCCTCTCCGGCGGCGGTTGGCTGATCGGTTTCGTTCTCGCCGCCGGGGCGACGACGATCTTCACCCTCCAGGACAGCGTCCTAACGGGGCTCAGGGCGGCGAAGTGGGTTCCACTGGAGAACTCGCTCTACGCCCTGGCCAAGCTGATCCTGCTGGTCGCCCTGGCGGGTGCCCTGACCGGCTCCGGGCCCTTCGTCGCCTGGACGGCGCCGCTGGCGGTGGCGGTGGCGCTCGTCAACTGGCTGATCTTCACGCGCCTGATTCCGGCGGCGCCGCGCGAGGGCTCGCTCGACCGCCGGCAGCTGTTCTCGATGGCGACCGGCAATTACGCCGGCAAGCTCTTCACCCTCGCCGCCAATCTCTACATGCCGATCCTCGTCGCCAACCGCGTCGGCGCCGCCGAGGCCGCTTACTTCTACGTGCCCTGGATGGTCTCGCTGGCGATCGAGCTGGTGGCGCTCAACGTGATCACCTCGCTCACCGTCGAGGCCGCGAGCGATGTGTCCCAGCTGCGCGAGCTCTCGCGGCGGGCACTGCGCCAGGCGCTGCGCCTGGTGGTCCCGGCCGCGGCCCTGGCTGCGATCCTCGCCCCTTGGGCACTCCTGATCTTCGGCTCCGACTACGCCGACGAAGGCGCCACCCTCCTGCGCCTGCTGATGCTCGGCATGGTCCCCAACGCGATCGTCACCCTCGGCATCGGCGTCGCCCGCATCGAGCACCGCGGCCGCTCCGTGGTCGCCATCCAGGGCACCCACGCCATCCTCGCCCTCGGTCTCAGCGCCCTGCTCCTGCCCGGCGTCGGCATCGACGCCGTCGGCTACGTCTGGACCGCGAGCCAGACCGCGATCGCCGCGGTCCTCCTCGCGACCCTGTTGCGCCCGGTCTTGTTCCGTACCCAAGGACCGCCTGGCGTCTGATCGGGCTTAAGAGCATGCGCCGTGTTGTCTGCAATGCTCAGGCGATGGCGGGGACGCAAGCGATCTACTATCGCGACAGGCGCGGTGGCGAACCTGTCGACGAGTTCATCGTGGCGCTTCCCGCGAAGCGGGCGGCGAAGATTGACGATCACATCGAGGAGCACCTCAACGGGCGAGCACCGGATGCCCCGCCGCCAGAGTTCCCGATCAGCTCGCAGATTGACGGCGAGCTCCGGGAGCTGAGAATCAGATTCGCCAATACGCGGTACCGAATCCTCTACCAGCGATTTGGAAACCTGATCGTTCTGCTGCACGCTTTCGAGAAGAGCAGGGGAGCGGTGTCGGCTTCAGAGAAGGCTTTGGCGAAGCGACGGATGACCGACTTCAGGCAGCGAATGAACGCGGAGTCGAGGAAGCCACCGCGTGCGGCGGGCAAGGACGCGCCGCCCGCCAGTCGGTGAGCCCTTGACTCATTTATCTATATAGATAAACTAACCATCATGAGCGCGAAAGAGAATGGCCACGTTGGCCCGAAGGGCAGAGCCGTTGGCAAAGCGGCACGGGATCGTGCGCGGCATAGCGAGGGATACCGAGAGGCGCGTGATGAGTACGCGGCGATCCGCGAGTTGCGCGAGCGGAATTGGATCGCCGCTCATATACGCGAGCGACGCTACGAGCTTGACCTCACGCAAAAAGAAGTTGCCGCGCGAGCGGGAACCTCGCATTCATTCATCTCGAAAATCGAGGGAGGGAATCACATGCCGACGATCCCTGTCCTGAAGCGCATCCTCGGAGTGCTAGACGAGGAGCTTTTGATCGGCATCGAGCGTCAGGTCCCCGATGAGGAACCGGAACGTGAATTGGCGCCCGCTCCAGGACTTGCTCTCGCTTGATCCAGCGCTGTCAGGCGGCGAAGCGGCGGTAGGCGACGGCGCCGCGGCAGGTGGCCCAGGGGCCGAGAATGCCGAGAAGGAGGGTGGCCCAGGCGGCCGGGGCGAGGGGGTCGCGGCGCAGGGCGTGGAGGGCGTAGCGGGCGCCGAGGCGGCGCTTGCCGAGGACGAAGGCCTGGGTGGCGGCGATGCGCAGGACGGTGACCTGCTGGCGTGGTCCCCAGCGGCGCAGGGCTTCGCCGTGGCGCTCGAGGACCGTCTCGGCCATCCAGAGCATGTCGGGGGCCTCGCGGCGCAGGCGGGGAACGACGTCGCTCGCGGCGACCGCGCGCAGCCAGCTGTCGGGGGCGTCGGCGTGGACCATGGTCAGCACGTCCTCGACGCAGACGCTGGTCTCGTGCTCGGCCAGGTTGAGCTCGAAGAGGGTCTCCATCGCGCCGCGGCGGCCCTCGATGTAGGGGGTCGAGGCGAAGACGGCGCGCTCGATGCAGCGGGCGGCGTCGTTGCCGCCCTCGGCCTCGGCCCAGCGAATACGGCCCTCATAGCCGTAGGGACCGTCGGGGACGAAGCTGGGCGTGATGCGGCCGTCGTCGTGGAGCTGGCGGCTGCGCAGCACGCGCACCCCTGGCGGCAGCTGCTCGATCAGCTCGCGCAGGCGGGCGAGCGCCCCCGGCATCAGCTCGTCGTCGCTGTCGATGACCACGACCCACTCGCCGCGGGCGTTGGTCGCGCCGGTGTGGCGGGCGGGGTTGATGCCGCGGTTCTCGGGGTGGGCGACGACGCGCAGGCGGGGGTCGTCGTAGCGCTCGCGCAGCTGCGCCGGCGTGTCGTCGCCGGAGCCGTCGTCGACGACGACGATCTCGAAGTCACTGAGCTCCTGCGCCAGGCAGGCGTCGATGCAGCGGCATACGATCCGGGCGCGGTTGTAGGTGGATATGACGACGCTGAAGAAAGGGTGTGACATCGCTGGCCTCGCCTAGGCCCGCCGGGGGCCGATCGCGGTTGCGCATTCTCGCCTACCACGCGATCGCCGACCTGCGCGACGACCCGGTGCTCGCCGAGTACGGCGTCTCGCCGGAGCTCTTCACAGCCCATCTCGATGAGCTCGCCGCGCGCGGCTGGGCCTTCGTCGACCTCGACGCGGCACTCGCCTGGCTGCGCGGCGAGGGCGATCTGCCGCGTCGCGCTGTGCTGATTACCTTCGATGACGCCTACACCGACCTGCTCAGCGACGCGGCGCCGCTGCTCGTCGAGCGCAATGTTCCGGCGGTCGTCTTCGCGGTCGCCGGCCACCTCGGCGGCGCCAACGACTGGGACCACCACAGGGGTGCCGCCAACCTGCGCCTGCTCGATCCCGCCGAATTGGCCCGACTCCCCGCACGCCGGGTCGAGGTCGGCGCCCATACGGTCAACCACCGGCCGCTGCCTGAGGTTCCGCCGGAGAAGCTCGACATTGAGCTGTCGGGCGCGGCCGATCGAATCGAGGCCGTCGGCCTGCCGCGCCCGCGCGCCTTCTCCTATCCCTACGGCCGCCTCACGCCGGAGATCGCCGACGCCACCCGCGAGGCGGGCTACGCGGTCGCCTTCACCACCGCCTGGGGAGACCCGCGGCCCGGCGGTGACCTCTTCACGGTGCCGCGGATCGAGGTCCACGCCAGCGACACGCCGCGCAAGCTTCGCCTCAAGATGGCCCTCGCCGGCTGGCGCCCCGGCCGCCTGCGCGACGCGCTGCTGGCGCTCGGCGGCGTCCGCCTCGACCCCTCCGCCGGCTAGCGGCGCGCGCAGGGGCGCTTGCTCCGGCGCAGAACTTGAGTCGGGGTAGCCTCGAACCGATGATGGAGCAGCGATGCCGCAGTTGACCAATGTTGAGCCCGCCGCGCCCGCGGGCGGGGAGGTTGCCGCGCGGGCGAGGACGGTGCGGCTCGAACCGACCACGGGGTTCAGCCGCGTGCTCTCGCCACGGGAACTGTGGCGCTACCGCGACCTTGCCTTCCAGATCACCGCCCGCGACGTCACCCTGCGCTACCGCCAGACGGCGCTCGGGGCGGCTTGGGCGATCCTGCAGCCGGTCGGCCTGATGCTCGTCTTCTGGATCTTCTTCGGTCGCCTCGCCGGAGTTGCCTCCGACGGCCTGCCCTACGCGCTCTTCGCCCTCGCCGGGCTGGTTCCGTGGACGTTCTTCTCGAGCACCGTGCTGGTCGGCTCCGAAAGCCTGGTGATGAACGTCGAGCTCGTCGCCAAGATCTACTTCCCGCGGATCTTCATGCCCGCCGGGGTGGTCGCCGCCGGCTTCGTCGACCTCGCCATCTCGCTGACGATCCTGATCGTCGTCGTGCTCGTCTCCGGCTACCTGCCGAGCCTGGCGATCCTCACCCTGCCGCTGCTGATCGCCGTCTGCGGGGCGAGCGCTCTCGGCGTCAGTACGGCGCTCTCGGCGATCAACGTCCGCTACCGCGACGTTCGCTACGTGGTGCCCTTCGCGATGCAGTTCTGGCTCTTCCTGACGCCGATCGCCTACCCGAGCTCGCTGCTCTCCGAGCCCTGGCGGACGCTGTCGGCGATCAACCCGATGGTCGGCGTGGTCGAAGGCTTCCGCTGGGCCGTGCTCGGCACCGGCGACGCGCCCTGGGCGCAGATCGGGATCTCGACCGCGGCGGCGGCGCTGCTGTTGCTCGCGGCCCTCGCCTACTTCGACCGGGTGGAGCGCGGCTTCGCCGACATTATCTGAGATGGCCGTCGCGATCCACAGCGAGGGTCTGGGCAAGAGCTACCGGCTGGGGCTCAGCGCGCACGGCTACGGCACCCTGCGCGAGAGCCTGGTCGAGGGCGTGCGCAGGTCGGCCGCGCGGCTCAGCGGGAGGGCGACGAAGGAGACGGGGAAGACGCTCTGGGCGCTGCGCGACCTCTCGACGACGATCGAAGCCGGCGAGACCGTCGGCCTGATCGGCCACAACGGCGCCGGCAAGAGCACCCTGCTCAAGGTCATCTCGCGGATCGTCGAGCCGAGCGAGGGCTGGGTCGAGGTGAGCGGCCGGGTCGGCTCGCTGCTCGAGGTCGGCACCGGCTTCCATCCCGAGCTGACCGGGCGCGAGAACATCTTCCTCAACGGTGCGATCCTCGGCATGCGCCGCGCCGAGATCCGCGCCCGCTTCGACGAAATCGTCGACTTCGCCGACATCGAGCGCTTCCTCGACACCCCGGTGAAGCGCTACTCGAGCGGCATGTCGGTGCGCCTCGCCTTCGCCGTCGCCGCCCACCTCGAGCCCGAGATCCTGCTCGTCGACGAGGTCCTCGCGGTGGGGGACGCCTCCTTCCAGCGCAAGTCGCTGGCCAAGATGGGCGAGGTGGCGCGGTCGGGGCGGACGGTGGTCTTCGTCTCCCACAACCTGGCGACGATCCAGGCGCTCTGCCGGCGGGCGATCCTGCTCGAGACCGGCTCGGTCGTCGCCGACGGGCCGGTCGACGACACGATCGACCACTACCTGCGCTCGCTCGAGCGCGCCGCCGACACCGATCTGCTGGCGCGCTCGGACCGTGACGGACGGGGCTGGGAGGAGTCGCGCATCGCGAAGCTGGCCGTCTACGACGCCGCCACCGGCCAGGCCGACGTCCTGGTCGGCGGCCGGCCGGCGAGGATCGTGCTCGAGGTGACCGAGCTGCTGCCGATGATGGAGTGCAGGTTCACGATCCTCAACAACCTCGGGCATCCGATCACCACCCTCGACAGCGAGCTCTCGGCCCCGAGCGACGTGCGCGACGGCGGCCTCGGCCCGCGGATCGAGTGCACGCTGGACCCGCTGCCGCTGATCCCCGGTCGCTACCGCATCGACGTCACCCTCAAGGGGCGCCAGGAGATCCAGGACGGCCTTCAGGCGGCCGCCTTCTTCGACGTCGAGCCGGGCGTGATCGACGGGCGGCCGATGCAGGCGCTGAGCAGCGACGGCGACATCGTGGTTCCGCATACCTGGCGGCTGCCGGGCTAGGGCTGGCAGTTCGGGGATGACCGCCTCCTACGACGCGATCGTCGTCGGCTCGGGAGCCACGGGGGGGTGGGCCGCCAAGGAGCTCACCGAGAGCGGCCTCAGCGTGGCGCTGCTCGATGCGGGCCCGGCGCTGCCGTTCGGCGGCGAGCCTCCCACCTCGACGGTCACCGACCCCTGGCGCCAGCCGATCCAATCGGGGTGCTACGCGTTCGACGAGCGCACCTCGCACCTCTTTGTCGACGACGTCGACAACCCTTACTCCCACCCCGATGGGGCGCCGTACGACTGGATCCGCTCTCGCCAGGTGGGCGGGCGCCTGCACCTCTGGGGCCGGACCTCGGTGCGCATGTCCGACCGCGAGCTCAAGGCGACCAGCCACGACGGGATCGGTGAGGACTGGCCGATCTCCCATCGCGACCTCGCGCCGTACTACGAGCGCGTCGAGCGCTTCCTGGCAGTCTGCGGGATGCCCGAGGGGCTTCAGCAGATGCCGGACGGCGCCTTCGTCGCGCCCTCGCCGCTGACCAGGGGCGAGATTTCCTTCAAGTCGAGGATCGAACGGCGCTGGGCGACTCGCCGGGTCACCGGAGCGCGCATCGCCCAGGCGCCGCCCGACGCGATGATCGTCGCGGCCCAGAGCAGCGGGCGCCTGGATCTTCGCGCCGACTCGATCGTCAGTCGCGTGCTGCTCGATAGAGGAAGTGGACGCGCTCGGGGCGTCGCGTTCATCGATCGGCTCTCCAAGCGCGAAGAGGAGCTGAACGCGCGGCTGATCGTCCTCTGCGCATCGACGATCGAGTCGACGAGGATCCTGCTCAACTCCGCCACCGAGGAGCATCCGGCCGGTCTGGGGAACTCGTCGGGGGCCTTGGGCCACTACCTGATGGATCACACCTCGAACGTCGGGATCGACGGGCGCGCGCCGTGGCCGCTATGGGGAGAGGGGGCGCCCACTTCGTTCGGCTGCATGATCCCCGCCTTTCGCAACGTGCTCGAGCCCGACGTCGACTTCGTCCGCTCCTACGAGATCGAGTCGCAGATCGAGGTGCCCCCGGGCGGCTGGGCTCGTCAGCTGGCTCGCCTGCGGCGGCCCAGGAGCGGGCGCTGCTGGATGCGGGCCTTCGGCGAGGTGCTGCCCGTCTTCGAGAATCAGGTGTCGCTCGATCCGAGCCGCACCGACGCCTGGGGGATACCAACCGTGCGGGTGGAGTGCCGCTACGGGGACAACGAGCGGCGGATGGCCGAGGACCAGGCGCACTGCATCGCGGAGATCGCCGCGGCATGCGGCTGGGAGGTCGAGGCCTTCCAACCCGAGCCGGCGCCGCCGGGCCACTCGGTGCACGAGGTCGGCACCGCCAGGATGGGCGCCAGTGCCGAAACGTCGGTCCTCAACGCGCACAACCAATGCTGGGACGTTCCCAACCTCTTCGTCACCGACGGCGCCTGCTTCACCTCCTCGGGCCACCAGAACCCGACCCTGACGATGATGGCGATCACGGCCAGGGCCTGCGCCTTCATCGTCGAGAGGCTGAAGCGGCGGGAGCTATGAGGACAGGCGCCGAATTGCCCCGCCGGCGCGCCTGACCAGGGCGCGGGGACCGCGCCTGCCGCGCGCGATCGCCGCTGCCTGGTCGCGGATCCGCGCTATGGCGCGGACGACGTCGAGCACCTCGTCCGGATCGGCCAGCAGCATGCGGTGAGCGAGCCAGACGGTGCTTGCGGCCGCCTGCTCCGCATTCGGAAGGCTCTGCGCGGCGTAGTCGATCCGGGGCGCCGCCGTCCGCAGCTGCGGGCCGAAGGCGGCGCGGCGGAACAGCTCGAGGCTGTTGAGGCTCGGGTAGGACACGCTCACCTCGATTCCCTCGGCCGCCAGCGCGGCTTCGAACTCCTCGCGGGCGAGGCCGGCGAATGCATCCGGGTCGTAGCGCAGCACGTAGGCGTAGCGCGCCCGGCTGTCCATGCCGGGGTAACCGCCCTGGGGGCGGATGCCGGCGATGCCGGCGAGTTGCTCGTCCAGCAGCGCCGCTCGCTGCTCGCGAACGCGATGCTGGTCTGGGAGCCGCCGCAGCTGGGCGCTGAGCACGGCCCCCTGCCACTCGGTCATCCGCAGGTTGCTCCCGAGGCGCGCGTGGTGGTACCAGTGACCGCCCTCGACCCGCCCGCAGTTTGCGTAGGAGAGTGCACGGTCGCGCAGGGAGTCGTCGCGGGTGATCACGGCGCCGCCCTCGCCGGCGGTCATCAGCTTGTGCGACTCGAACGAGAAGCAGCCGAAGCTGCCCCAACTCCCCACGCCGCGACCGCGCCAGCGCGTCCCGTGCGCGTGCGCGCAGTCCTCGAGGAGGACCAGGTTCCGGCGCGAGCAGAGCTCGACCAGCGCGTCGAGGTCGGCGGCGGTGCCGGCGACGTGCACCGTGAGGATCGCCCGCGTGCGCGGGGTGATCGCCGCCTCGGCGGCGGCGATGTCCATGCAGAGCGTGTCCGGGTCGATGTCGACGATGACCGGGGTCGCGTTGACCGCGAGGACGGCGGTCGCCGTCGCGACGAAGGTCAGCGCCGGCACGACCACCTCGTCGCCCTCGCCGATCTCGCAAGCGGCGAGGGCCGCGACCAGGGCATGGGTTCCGTTGGTCAGCGCCAGGCCGTGCTCGGCGCCGTGGTAGGCGGCGAAATCGGCGGCCCAGCGATTGGCTAGCTCGCCGCCCGCGCTGCGCGACCAGGCGCCGGAGTCGAGCACGGCCTCGAGGCCGCCGCGCTCCTCCTCGTCCCAACACGGCCATTGCGGCCACGACTTGCCCGCACGAACGGGGGTTCCACCGAGGATCGCGGGGCGGTCGCGCATTCAGGCCAGCCTACAAATCGAAGCGCGCGCCTCAGCCGCCGCCGAACCAGAGCTTGCGCAGGAAGCCGAGCAGCGAGTCTTCCCCTTTGACCTCGATCCTGGGAATCAGCAGGGGGTCGTCGCCGAGCCGAGCCGGGCGGCTCTCGACGCTGCAGGCGCCGTCGAAACCGGCCTCGCGCACCGCGGCGACCGCGCGCCCGTCGAAGCGGCCGAAGGGGAAGGCGAAGGAGGTCACGGGCTCGCCGAGGAGCTCCTCCAGGTCGCGGCGCGAGCCGTCGATCTGCTCGGCGAGCGCCGCGTCGGCCTCGGCTGGCAGCGAGCAGTGGGTCCGCGTATGCGCGCCGAAGGCGATGCGCCCGCCGCGATGTAGCTCCTCGATCTGGGCCGCCGAAAGCAGCCGCCGTCCGGCGATCACGCCCTCCTCGGTCCAGTCGGCCCGCTCGCCGATGCGCCGGCTGACCAGGAAGATCGTCGCCGCCGCCCGCGCCCGCGCGAGAACCGGGGCTGCCACCTTGAGGTTGTCGGCGTACCCATCGTCGATCGTCAGCGCGACCGAGCGCGAGGGAGGGGGGCGGTCGGCTCCCAGCGCCTCGATCAGCGCCTCCAGCGAGATGACGCGATAGCCGAGCGCGCGCAGCAGGCGCAGCTGCCGCGCCAGCGAGCGAGCGGGCATCACATAACGGCCGCGCTCGCCGCTGTCTGTGAACGCGTGATACATGAGCACCGGCACGCCGCGCGTGGTCTGCCGCCACCGAGTCCGGCTGATCGCCGAGCGGACGCCGAGCCAGAAGGTGTAGCGGGCGATGAAGCCGTACCAGACCTGGCGCCGCCCGGCGCCCGGGATCACCCGGCCGAGCACCGCCAGGGCAGCCGGGCCGATCCTCAGTGTCAGCATCAGCCGGCGCAGGGTCACGTCGCGGGGCGTCGGCCTCAGGAACCAGCCGAGCAGCTGCGGGCGCACCCGCGGCCGGCGCTCGGCGAAGGCGGCGCAGAAGGCGCCGTAGCGACGGGTCGCCGCGATCGTCGCGGCGCGGTCCTTGACGTCGTCGTGGAGCGCCCGCGCCCGGGGCAGGAAGCGCGGCAGGCAGCCGGCTGCCTGGAGGCGGTAGCCGAGCTCGATGTCCTCGACCGCTTCAAGCTCGGCGTCGAACCCGTCGACCTCTCGCAGCGCCGCCAGCGGCGCGGAGAAGTTGCCGCCGTAGCAGTCGGTCCAGTCCGCCTGCCTGTCCTCCAGCTCGCGGTAGCGCTCGTTCCAGGCCGTGGCATAGGCCTGCAGGTACCAGTCGCGCCCGCTCGGCGCCCGCTGCGTCAGCGCCCCGATGCCCAGGGTCATCGGCTGCTCGCGGTGCGCTGCCGCGTGCTCGGCGACCAGCTCCGGCGAAGCGATCACGTCGTCGTCGAGAAAGAGGCAGGCGGGCGCCTCGGCGACGGCGATGGCGGCGTTGAGCGCCGCTGGCTTGCCCGCCTTCGCGAGGCGCAGCACCCGGAGCGGAAAGGGCGCCTCGAATGCCTCGACCATCTCCGCCGTGCCGTCGGTCGAGCCGTCGTCGGCGACGATCGCCTCGAAGCTCCCGGCGGGATGGTCCTGCCGCGAGAGGGCCTCGAGGCAGGCGCGCAGGCGCTCGCGGCGGTTGTGGCTGGCGATGACCACGCTCAACTCGTATGCGGCGCTGCCGCTCATCCGCTACGCCCGCTCGCCGGCGGGGCTCGGATGCGTGAGCTCCCGCCAGCGCGGGCGGTTCACCCGCTCCCTGACCCCCCTCCAGAAGGCGAGTCGCCTGACGAAGTGGTGCCAGATCATCTTGCGGCCCTCGCCGGGGACGAGCGCTCCCAGCCGGGCGAGCGGGCTAACCGGCACGTGCAGCGCCAGGCAGATGCGCCGCAGCTGCAGCTCGCGTGGGCCGGCGCCGCCCGCGGTCCAGTCGAGCAGCTCGGCTTCGGCCTCGGGGAAGCGGCGCGAGAGCTCGACGTGCATCTGTCCGTGGCGCCGCGCCTCGACCAGCATCCGCGGGCTGCGCTTCTGGTCGTCGTGGACGCCGTGGGCGCGCGGCGCGTAGGTCGGCACGCAGCCGGCCCGGCAGAGGCGCAGGGCCAGCTCGAAGTCTTTGGCGGCCGGGACCTCGGTCGAGATCCCGCCGACCTCCTCCAGCTTCCGCCGGGGAAACGAGAGGTTCGCCCCGTAGCAGTCGCTCCAGCGCGCCGGCCTGCGCTCCAGCTCCTCGTAGTGCTCGGCCCAGCCTTTGGCGACCGAGCGCGCGTACCAGTCGGGCGCCTCGGGGGGCTTGAGGGTCATGGCGCCGATCCCGATCGCGTCGGCGTTGTCCCGGTGGACGGCGACGTGTGCCTCGACCAGCTCGGGTGAGGCGACGATGTCGTCGTCGAGAAGCAGGCAGGCGGGTGCCTGGGCGACGGCGAGGGCCTCGTTCTGGGCTGCCGCATGACCGCTCTTCGGCAGTCGCAGCAAGCGGAGCGGGAAGGGCGTCTCGAGCGCCTCGACCATCTCCGCCGTGCCGTCGGTCGAGCCGTCGTCGGCGACGATCGCCTCGAAGGTCGCCGGATCCTGCGTCTGCGCCGCAAGCGAGACCAGGCAGCGCCGCAGCAGCTCATGGCGGTTGTGGGTTGCGATCACGACGCTGAGCTCGATCATCCCGGCCGCCGATTCTGCCCATCGGGACGGAGGTCGAGACGGCGCGCCTCGGCGTAGACGGCCTCGAGCCGCGCCGCCCAGGCGGCTGGGCTGGCGTGGGCCTCGGCGAAGCCGCGGGCGCGCCGCCCGAGCTCGCGGCGCCGGGCCTCGTCGCTGAGCAGCGAGCAGACCGCTGCTGCCAGCTCGGCGGTTCCCTCGGCGATGACGAGGGGCGGCTCGGGGTCGAGATCGAGGAAGCCTTCGGCGCCGAGCGGAGTGGTGACCACGGCCTTGCCCCGGGCCAGCGCCTCGAGCACCTTCAACCGCATGCCGCCGCCGCTGCGCACCGGCGCGATCACCACTGCCGTTTCCTGCAGGTACGGCTCGACGCTCGGCGCGTCGGCGAGCACCTCCGTTCCGTCGCCAGAAAGCCGGCGGATCTCCGCTGGCGGGGCGCTGCCGAGAATTCGCAGGGTGGCCCTCGGCTGTCGCTCGCGTACCGCCGGCATGATCTCGGTCGCCAGCCAGCGGGCCGCCTCGCGGTTCGGCGGATGGGTGAAGGTGCCGGCGAAGAGGACGCTGCCGAGCCGCTCGCCCGCAGGATCGGCCGCCGCCGGCAGCGCGAGCCCGTAGGGATTGACCCGGATCCGCTCGGCGAGGTGCGGCGCGCGGCCGGCGATCGCGGCGGCGTCGCCGCGGCTGAAGACCTGGACCAGGTCGGCGCTGCCCCACGCCCGCGGCTGGAAGCGCAGCCAGCGGCGCCGTTCGATCTCCTGCAGCGCCGCCGTG
>CAZQET010000188.1:0-2006 GCA_964591825.1 uncultured Conexibacteraceae bacterium | reverse complement strand
CGCTGACGCGATCCTCGCGAGAGTCGACCAGCTTCGAGGCAAGCAAGCTCAGCCGAACCGCTGATCCAGCGGGTGGCGTGGTGGCGGGGGTCCCCCATAGCGGAGGGCGCCGAAGGCGTCCGAGCACATGGGGGAGGGCCGCCGCGACAGGACCCGCTGGCTTAGCGCTTCGACCGAGCTATACTCGGCCCCAAGCTTTTCGCCTCACCCGTTGTACCCGAAGTGGGCCTGGCCCACTTTTTTTGCGCCTCAACCCATGTCAGACCTCCAGCAGGACATCCAGCAGCAGCTCTACGAGCTCGACTCCGAGCTCGACCTGATCGCGCTCGAGCAGCCGAGCAAGGAAGCGCTGCGCCTCTTCATCGACCACCCCGGTGGCGTCGACCTCGCCCTCTGCGAGCGCGTCACCCACCACCTCAACCACTTGCGGGCCGACTACTCGCTGGAGGTCTCCTCGCCCGGCCCCAAGTACCGCGACCGCAAGGAGAGACCGTGAGCAAGGAGATCGTCGAAGCAGTCAAGGCGCTGGAGCAGGAGAAGGGGATCTCCGCCGACAAGCTGATGGACGCGCTCGCCGACGCGCTCCTCTCCGCCTACAAGAAGACGCCGGGCGCGGCCAAATACGCCCGCGTTGACCTCGATCACGAGACCGGCGACTTCCGCGTCTTCGAACTGATCCTGCCGGCCGAGCTGGAGGAGAAACTGCTGGCCGAAGCGGCGGAGGCGCAGGAAGAGGAAGAGCGCGAAATCGACCCCGAGACGGGCGAGCTGAAGGAGCCCGAGGAGCCCGAGCTCGACCCGGAGATGCTCGCCCCCTACGAGGACCAGATCTCGACCCGCGACGTCACTCCCGACGACTTCGGCCGCATCGCCGCCCAGACCGCCAAGCAGGTGATCCTGCAACGGATCCGCGAGGCCGAACGGATGATGATGTTCGAGGAGTACCAGGACCGGGTCGGCGAGCTGATCACCGGGATCATCCAGCAGTCCGACAAGCGCTACACGCTGGTTCAGCTGCGCGAGCGGGTTGAGGCCCTGCTGCCCAAGTCCGAGCAGGTCTACAACGAGCGCTACGACCACGGCATGCGGGTCAAGGCGGTGATCACCGACGTCTCCGACTCGACCAAAGGACCGGCGATCGTCGTCTCCCGCCGCAGCTCCGAGCTGATCAAGAAGCTCTTCGAAATGGAGGTGCCGGAGATCGCCGACAAGCTGGTCGAGATCGTCGGCGTCGCCCGCGAGCCCGGCTACCGCTCGAAGATCGCGGTGATCTCCCACGCCGATGGCGTTGACCCGGTCGGCGCCTGCGTCGGCCCGCGCGGCTCGCGCGTGCGCATGGTCGTCTCCGAGCTGCGCGGCGAGAAGATCGACATCATTCCTCACAACGACGAGCCCGCCCGTTTCGTGGCGAAGGCGCTGTCCCCTGCGCGTGTGCGGGAGGTGATCGTCGACGACGACGAGCGCCAGGCGACGGTGATCGTGCCCGACGACCAGCTTTCGCTGGCGATCGGCCGCGACGGCCAGAACGCTCGCCTCGCCGCCCGCCTCACCGGCTGGCGGGTCGACATCAAATCCGAGACCGAGTTCGCCGCTGAAGACGTGGATGAGGAGTTCGAGGGCGAGGAAGCCTTCGACGGTCGCTGCATGGCGCTGCTCACCACCGGCCGCCGCTGCCCCAATGCGGCGATCGAGGGCTCGACCTACTGTGGGCTGCCCCAGCACCAGGCGCTGAGCCGCTTCGATACCAACCAGATGGCCGTGCTCGCCCCGGTCTCCGAAGCCGAGGTCGAGATCCTCGCGGACCCGGACGCTGATCAGGGTCAGGTCGACGAGATCGTCGAGAAGGCTGAATCGGAGTTTGTCGAGGAGGTTTCTGTTGAAGAGGATTCAAAGGAATCGGCCGCGGGTCCTGGCGTGGGGGGGGGTTGCACGTCCAAACGGGGCCACCCCGCGGGGGCGGGCAACACCCCCCCCCCCCCCCCCCGCAAATTTTTTTAAACAAAAAA
>CAZQET010000187.1:0-2421 GCA_964591825.1 uncultured Conexibacteraceae bacterium | reverse complement strand
CTCGGCGATCGCCTCGCGTTCCTCGGTCGATGGATCGGCAGGCGTGACCTCGGCCTCCGGCTCCTCAGACCCCTCCGCAGCCTCAGGCAGCTCGGCGACGATCTCGTGCTCCATGGCCGGCTGCTCCTCCTCGGCCGGTGGTTCCTCGACGGGCGGCTCTGCCTCAGCAGCCGGCGCCTCAACCGAGGCTGGGGGTGGGGGCTCCTGAAGGTCGGCAATCGTCGGCTTGCGCCGGGACGACTCCTTCCCCTCAGGCTCCGGCGGCTGCTCCATGAACTGCGTCGGCGCCTCGGTGGCGACGGATGCCGGCGCGCCCGGCCGCTCCGCCTGTCCGAAAGCCTCGTCCTCGAGCTGCTTCAGCTCGGAGTCTGGCGCTCCGTGCTGGCGCTTCAGTTCCAGATGCTCGCGTATCGCCTCGTCGAGAATGCCCATGGTCGCGTCCCTCGGCCGGGAACCTAAAGCCTATGCGGTTATCCGCCGCCTTGCGAGGGCCCTGGGACGATCCTCCCAGCCTGATTCGGCAAGGTCCGTCTAGCGGTCTTCGACCGCGTACTTTCGGCATGCAGACCGTACGTGAGCGCCGGCGCGCGTTGTAGCGCCCGACGAAGTCGGCGAGACCTCCCTGCTCTGCCTGTTGCTTCAGTTGGCGACGAATCTGTCCACGTTTCGCTCGATCCTTTTGGATCGGCGCAGTTCCTACTGTTGCACCCCACGATAGGACGAAGTCCATCATGGTCCACGTTCGCACACAGTTCCGACTCATCTGAACGGTACCTTGGCGCGATGCCAGGCAGGGATGGCAACCGGGTCGTCGCGGCAGCGTTGATAGGAGCCCTCGTGCTCATGGCGTCTGGAGGAATCGCGCAGGCGGCGGCGCCAGGCCCGCACCTCGCCGCTGGTGGAGGTCATACCTGCGCGATCCTGGCAGCAGGACACGTCAAGTGCTGGGGTGACAATGGCTCTGGCCAGCTCGGGGACGGAACGACGATCGATCGAACAGTCCCAACGCGAGTACGTGGAGTCTCCCAGGCGGTGGCAATCGCGGCCGGAGACGCTCACTCGTGCGCGGTGATTGCCAACGGCCGTGTGAAGTGTTGGGGCAACGACCATGCGGGACAGCTCGGCAACGGTGCCCGCAACAACCGCTCGCGACCGGTGCCGGTTCGTGGCATCGTCGATGCGACCGGCATCGCTGCCGGCGACGGCTTCTCGTGCGCTCTGCTGTCGGTCGGGGAGGTCAAGTGCTGGGGTCGCGGCGCTGACGGACAGCTGGGTGACGGGAGCGGCCGGACCCGCACGACACCGGTCTTCGTCCGCCAGCTCACCGGCGCCGTGCAGATCTCCGCGGCCAGCAACCACGCCTGCGCCGTGGTTCCCGGCGGTACGGTCGAGTGCTGGGGCTCCGATCCATACGGGCAGTTGGGAGACATCGCCACCCGCCCGATCCCGATCCGCGGCCTCGTCGGCGCCACTGCGGTTGCAGCGGGCGGGGGTGCGATCCCCGACAAGATTGCCGAAAACGACAGTGAGTACTCCTGCGCGATAGTCGACTCTGGCCAAGTCTGGTGTTGGGGCGATGACCGTGCTGGCCAACTCGGCGACGGCACGACGGCGAGCAGCGCGCTCCCAGTCCAGGTCGTCGGGGTGCAGGGCGCCACGCAGCTGACGGCCGGCGTGCAGCACGCGTGCGCGCTGCTGAACGCCGGGACGATCGAGTGCTGGGGGGACGATCGCGCCGGAGAGCTTGGCGACGGGTCTGTGTCAGGCCACCCCATCGCGGTGCCGGTTGCCGGCTTGAGTGGCGCGACGGGCGTCGCAGCCGGCGGCAACTTCGGCAGCGCTCACACCTGCGCGCTGCTGCCCCGGTTCGCGGTCGAGTGCTGGGGCGACAACCGCTTCGGGCAGCTCGGCGACGGCACGACGACGCGCCGCTCGCGCCCCACCAGCGTCATGCGTCAGCGGTAGACGATTGCAGAGCGGGGTCACGCCCGGCGACGCAGCCCCAGGTCCCGACGAGCGACGAGGAGCACGCCCTATCGTTCCCTGCCCCCTCGGTAGAATGGCGACAACTCGCACAGCGGACGCAGGCCGCAGAATCAGCCGCACGCTCGCTGCCCTCGGGGCTATAGCTCAGTTGGAAGAGCGCCTGGATCGCACCCAGGAGGTCGCCGGTTCGAGTCCGGCTAGCTCCACTGTCAGAAGTCCCTGCACTTCGAGGGCTTCTGCATTTTCGGAATCCCCAGCGATGCCACCGAATCGCGCTCCATTTGAGCCACTAGTTGACGTGCCTCATCACGTTCCGAACGCCGTGAGATAGATCCGGGCCCACCGAGAGGCTGTGGGTGTTGACGCCTACGACCTCAAGGAGGACCCGGATGCAGCACCGTAATGCCCCGCTCACCCCGAACGGCAGGCGCCGCT
>CAZQET010000186.1:0-11187 GCA_964591825.1 uncultured Conexibacteraceae bacterium | reverse complement strand
ACCTGCTCCACCCGGTTGGCGCGGTGGTCGTCGGCCCGCATCAGCTGGATGTAGTCCACGATGATCAGGCCCAGCCCCCCCTGATCCTGCGCCTGGGCGTGCAGTCGCCGCGCCTTCGCCCGCAGGTCGAGGATGCAGAGATCGGAGGAGTCGTCGAACCAGAGCGGCGCCTGCTCCAGCTCGTTGCAGGCCCTGACCACCTTCGGCCAGTCCTTTTGCGTCACCTGGCCCTTGCGGAGCTTGTCGCCGGAGATCCGTGCCCGGCAGGCGATGAAGCGCTGCGCGAGCTCGACCTCGGACATCTCGAGCGAGAAGAAGGCAACCGGCAGGTTGTGCTTCATCGTCACGTTTTCGGCGATGTTGGCGACCAGGGCGCTCTTGCCCATCGCCGGCCGCGCGGCGACGATGATCAGGTTGCCGGGCTGGAAGCCGCCGGTGATCGCGTCGATGTCGCGAAAGCCCGAGGGCGTACCGGTCAGTTCGAGCTCGCCGGTCGAGAGCTTCTCGAGCCGATCCACCTCCTCGTGGAGGATCTCCGAGAGCAGGCGGAAGTCGCTTGCCTGCTCCTTGTGGGCGACGTCGAAGAGCAGCTTCTCGGCCCGCTCGGAGAGCTCGCGCGGTTCGCCGCTGCGCTCGTGCACCCAGCCCTGGATTTCCTGCCCCGCGCCGAGCAGCCGCCGCAGCAGCGAGTTCTGCTGCACTATCTCGGCGTAGTGCTTGGCGTTTCCGGCCGCCGGGACCTTCGCCGCCAGCTCGGAGACGTAGTGCTTGCCGCCGGCCTCTTCGAGCTCGTTGCGCTGGACCAGGGCCTCGCTCACGCTCAGCTCGTCGACGGGTTTGGAGGCCTCGTAGAGGTCGTAGATGCAGCGGAAGATCGCCGCGTGCTTCTCCAGGTAGAAGTCGCCCGCGCCCAGCTTGACCTCGTCGATCACCCGGGTCAGCGTCGGCTCGGCGACCAGCATCGCCCCCAGCACCGATTCCTCAGCCTCGATGTTCTGCGGCGGGACGTGGGCTGTCGGAGCGGATGCCATCGGTTCAGTGTGCGCCTAGGAGCGGCGGTAACCCAGGCCTCGTCAACGTAGCCAAGAGCTGCGAACTTGGCCGATCGCGACTACGGCCTTTGCGAGCGATTCGTGCCTAAGCCGCTACGCGGAATGGCTTCTCGGGCGCCACTTGCCTCAGCGTTCTTCTTCGTAGACGTGCTGGTAGATCGTCGGTGAGCCGCTGCGGCCGATCTGGTTGAAGGGGGCCTGCAGGTAGCAACTGGGGGCCGGGATCGCGGCGGAATCGGTTTGTTCGCCGAAGGCGAAGCGCTTCAGGTCTTCGAAGAGTTTCTTGGCAAGCGCTTCTTCCTGCTCGGCGGTCTTCCCTTCCTGCTTGACCCGGGCCTTGAACGCTTCGCTTTCGAGCGTCGCTTTTTCATCGAGCGTCGCCGTCACCCCGCTGCTGCAGCCCCTGGTGTCGAAGCTCGGCAGACCGGTAGCGAGCGCCTTGGCGGCGAGCGGCTGCGGGTAGGCGTTGGTGCGGTTGGTCGTGGTCCGGCTGGGGTAGGTGGCCAGCGACTCGGGCGAGAACGGGCCCATCACGCGCAGGTAGTGGGTGTGTTCCCCGCGGGCGTTTTCTTCGGTGAGCTTGGCATTGGTGGCCGAGGCGATGTTCGCCATCGTCGCGGTCAGCTCGTGCTTGTAGAGGCCGAGCCCGGTGATCACCGGGTTGAGGTTGCGCAGGAATGGATCGAGGGAGCGCAGCAGCGGCGGGAACTGGTCGCGGAAGAGCTTGCGCACAGCCGGGAAGCCGGTCGGCGCTCGGTCGATCACCGGTTCGAGCCCTTCGAAGAAGCCCTTGGCCTGGGGCGCGAGGTTGGCAAAGGCGGTCAGCGTCGGCGAGAGCTGTTCGGCGACCGGGACGAGCTGCTTGATCACCGGGTCGGAGTTGACGGCGAAGGTCTTGAGCCTTTCGAGGGTCGCCCGCGACTCGTCCTGGAAGGTCGGGAAGGCGCGGAAGAGCGCTTCGATGTCGCGATCGCGCGCGGCGGTGGTCGTGAAGACCGCGTTGGAGTGGCGGATCAGGTCGGCCAGCTCTCCCTGGCGACCGCGCAGGGCTTCGAGCGAGGTGGCACCGTTGCGGAACAGCTGCTTGACCGCGAGCCGCTGGCTGTCGAGGACGCGAAAGACGTGGTCGAACTGGACGAAGGCCGGTTCGAGCTCGCCGAAGGCGTAGGAGAGGCTGGCGCCCTGCCCCTCGATCGCCACCGCGGCTTCCTGCTGCCAGGTCTGGAAGGCGGCGCGGGTCTTGGCGTCGAAGGTGCGGAAGATCTCGTCGAGCTGCACCGATTCGGCGACCTGAGCCGTGGGCAGGGTGCCACCGTCGGCGAGTCGCGGCCCATCTTTGCTGCCCGGCGTGAGTTCGACGTAGGTCTCGCCGAGCAGAGTCTTGGTGCGCAGCATGGCCCGCGTGTCGGCCGGCAGCGGCGCGTACTTGTCGTCGATGTCGACCTTGGCCAGTGCCTGTTCCCCGTTCGGCGCGAGGACGATGTCCTGCACCTTGCCGACCGAGACGCCGGAGATCCGCACGTCGGACTGCTGGGCGAGCTGGGTCGCCTCCTTGAAGGGGACGTTGATCTCATACGGCCTGGCCTTGAACGGCGTCGGCCCGCCGAAGGTGATCCAGAGGAAGAGCAGGATGCCGAAGCAGGACAGGGCGAAGCCGGCGATCACCAGGAGCTGGGCTGTGCTGGGGGCGCGCTTGCTCATTCTGTTCCAGGCCCGCAGGCTCCGCTTTCGAAGCTGGGATCGGCGGCGATTGGCGGCAGCTGGTCTCTGCGCGGCACGTTGGCGCCTCTGAGCAGTGTCTGGATGAAGGGTTTTTCGGTCGAGAAGCCGTAGGCGAGGCCGGTGCCGTTGCAGGAGATCATCACCAGGCTGCGGGCGATCGGGCCGGCGGGGTCTTCGAGGTTGAAGGTGGCGTTGATGTCGTGGTTGAGCCAGGGCAGGTAGAAGAGGAAGCTCTGGCCGCCCTGCGGCTTGTAGGCGAGCTCGTTGAGGAAGCCGTTGAAGGACTTCAGCGAGTTACCGAAGCCGCGCACCGTCTTGCTGAAGTCGGCCGAGCCCTGCTCAGCGTGGGTGAGGACAGGGCGAATTTCGCGGGAGAAGGGACGGATCTGGTCGCGGATCGGGGCCAGGGTCTGTTCGAAGAGGCGCTCGTTTGCCTTCAGCGCCGGCTTCAGCGCCTGCGCCTGGGGGATCAGACCGAGCAGGGCCGGCCGGGCCGCCTTGGAGAAGGCGTTGGCGCTGGCGAGCGCCGATTCGGCCACGCCGAGGGTCGAGGGGAATTCGGTGAGGATTTCCTGGATCGATTGCTGCTGGTTGGCGAAGTTGCCGAGGGCGCCGTTGGAGGCGCTTACCCAGCGTTCTATCTCGGTGTCGTGCCGGCCCAGTTCGGTGGTCAGCAGGCCGAAGTCGTGGATCACCCTGGCGAGCGCAACACGTCGTTTCGACACCGCTTTGTTGAGATCAGCGATGTAGTGCGAGAAGGGCTCGAGGCGGCGGAACGCCTGTGAAAGCTGGCGGCCGCGGCCGCCGATGCCCTGGGCACCGCCCGCGACCAGCAGCTGGATGTACTGGCGGGTGTCGGTGTCGAGGGTGGCGAGGAAGGCATCGAGGTTGACGTTCGGTTCGGTGCGCGAGAGCGGGAAGTTGTGGCCGTCTTCGACGTGGCCCTTGGCGGTCCCCGGATCGATCTCGACGACCATGTCGTTGAGGTTGGTTTTCGGCCGCAGCAGAAGGGTCGCGTCGGGGTGGATCAGTTCCATGTACTTCGGCTCGATCTCCATGCCGACGACGGCATGGCCGTCTTCGAGGTCGACCGAGCTGACCTTGCCGATCTGGATGCCGGCGACGTCGACCGCCTGGCCCTGGCCGGGGGTGACCGCCTGGGCGGTCGTGAAGTCCCCGCTGATGTGGTCGAATTCTTCGCCGACCAACGGCACCCAGGCGGGCAGCGAGGCTTTCTGCTGGGTGAAGATCCAGAGCGTCATCACGATCCCCACGGCGGCAAGGACGAGGATCGCGATCGTGTCCTTGCTGCGGCCGCGGGACTGGCGCGAGAGGGCGGCGCGGAAGTGGGTCCAGCGACTCATTCTTCCTTGATCACCACCGGGTCGGGCGCGCCGGGCTGGCCGAGGCCGCTGTTGAGGTCTGGCACGGGGTTCCTGTCGCAGCGGACTTCAGGCTTCAACGGCGGTCGCTTGCCGAGCTGGGGCTGCGTTCCCAGCGGCGCCGCTGCGGTGTGGGCAAACAGCCGCCTATCGGTGGTCAGGTTGCCTTTGGGGTTCTTCGATTCGACCAGCAGGTTGCCGCCACCCGGCTGAATCCTCACGAAGGGCCCGTTGCCGTCGAAGCTCTGGCCCCAGCCGGCGACGTTGGCGAAGCTGTAGAGGAACTCGCGGTAGTTGGGTCCGTGCGTGCTGAACCGGTCTTCGAGCGTCTGGTCGAAGGTCGGCTGCAGGACCTTGGTGGTGCAAAGGCTGATCCGGTTGAGCTGCGGCAGCGCCACCGCCTTGCCCGCCTGGGCGGCGCCGGCGAGGCCGGGCGTGCCCTCGCGCAGCAGCTTCGCCGTGCCGCCCCCCTCCTTGCCGGAGAGCAGCGGCAGGGCCTGTTCGATCCAGGGCCGGCCGGCCTGGATCAAGCCGGGCAGCTCTTCCACCGCCGGCTTCATCTCGATCGCCCAAGCGCGCAGCGGCGGCAGGGCCTTGTTGAGGCTGACCAGGGAGCCGTGGAATTCCCGCAGCGTTGGGGCGAGGTGCTGGATCGTGGTCGAGAGGTTGGCCGATTGCGCGGCGAGGGCGCCGGTGAAGGTGTCGAAGTTGACGATCAGGCTCTTGAGGTCCTCCTCGTGCCTGGAGAGCGCGGCGAAGGTGCGCCCCGTGCCGGCGACGAGTCGCGAGAGGTCGCCCGGGCGGGTGCCGAGCAGGGCGTTGGTCACCTGGGCGCTGTAGCGGCCGGCTTCGCCGCCGTAGCGGAAGCCGCCGTTGAGCGCTTCGGCGCCGCTCTTGCCCTTCACCTCGGGCAGCTGGGTGGCGTCTTCGGCCGGCGTCGGCTGATGGGTCAGCGCGGTCCCGTAGCCCTCGAGCAGGTGGCTGAGGTCGGCCCGCACCGGCGCCTGCAGCGCGGAGAGGACTTCGTCGATCTGCACCCAGGTCGAGGTGTGGCTGACCGGAATCGTGTCGCCGCTGGACAGTTCGGGCGCGCTCGGGCTGCCGGGTGAGAGGTCGATGAAGAAGTTGCCCTCGAGGAAGATCCGCGGCCGGATCGCGGCGAAGGCGTCGTCGTGGACCGGTTGCCCCTTGCCTTCGACCGTGAAGGTGACCGTGGTCGCGTCGCCGTCGCGTTCGGTGGAGATCACCCGGCCGACGTCGACGCCGGCGATCCGCACCGGCGAGTTGGTGGCGATGTTCGCCCCGTTGCTGAAGGTCGCCTTGAGCTCGTAACCGTAGCTGGTGAAGGGCACGTGGCCGGTGAAGGCCAGGTAGGGCCCGATCGTGAAGACGAGGATGAAGATCACCGCGATCATCGCGTTGCTCGGCCGCCACTTGAAGCGGCTGTTGGTGGCTCCCGCCCTGATGTCGCGCTCTGGCAGGCGGCTCATTACCTTTCGCCTTCTTCTTTTTGCCTTTTGCTCTGGCCGGCGGTCGTGGTCCCGTCGTTGCGCGGCGTATTGCCGATCGTGGTTTGGCCCGGGGTGAACTGCTCGTTGCCGGCCTCGCACTCGCGTGGCTGACCGGGAGAGGCGGTGTTCGGAAACGGATTCGAGTGGAGGTGGTTGAGCGGAATGCCGGCGTTCGCGCCTTTGGGTTCGTTCCCGTTGGCGGGAGCCGAGGCGGGCCCGCCCTCGCTGTTGGCGCCGGTCGGCGGTTCGAAGGAGATCGCGTTGAACCAGCCGCCGAGGTTGTTGGTTTCCCCGGAGGCGTTGGCCAGATTCCGGAAGGCGATCGTCAGGTAGTTGCAGGTCGTCTGCGCCGGGGCGATGAAGCGAATCGCCGGCCCGAGCAGGTTGTTGGTTTCGATCAACAGGTCGAGCCCGTTGAAGACGCCGTTGGCTTCCTGGAAGGCGAGCAGCGCGTTGGCGGTCGGCGGCAGCTGCGCGTTGAGGGCGGGTGAGCGATTGAGGGCGGGGATGCCGGCGCGCAGGGCGGCGGCGATCGTCGGTGAGGTTTCGCCCAGCACCTTGGCTCCCGGCCGCAGCGCCGTGAAGAAGCGTTCGGAGTCGTGCAGGAAGGGACGCAGGGTGGGCAGGTCCTCGGTGGCGGTTTCGAGCGTCTCCGGCCCCTTGGAGATCGTTTCCTGGATGTAGGGGCGGGAGACGTTCGCGAAGGCGGCGAAGGTGCGGTCGAGCGCGGCGAACATGCTCGCCTGCTGCTCGGCGACCGGGGCGACGGTCGCCGAGAGCGCCTCCAGCGCCCGCCAGAAGCGGCCGAAGCCGGTGCTGGGAGCAACCAGGTCGGCGAGCGAGGGCTCGGCGCTTTCAGCCAGCATGCGCAGGGCGTGGAAGGCATTGTTGAGCTGTGGCCCGCGGCCGGCGAGGGCGTTGCCGAAGCCGGCCAGGTTCTGCTGGATCGCACGCCGCGTGCGGGTGTTGAACATGTCGAAGAACTGATCGATGTCGACCGGTTCGGGGCGGGCGGCGCTCACCGGAATCGTTTCCCCGGCCTTGAACCCTTCTTCGGAGTCGCCGGGGATGATCTGCAGGTACTTGAGCCCGAGCGGCGATTTGGGCCGGACGATCATCGTCGAGTTGCGCGGCAGCGGCTCGACGTTCTTGTCGAGGCTGAGGCTGAGCTCGGCCGCGATCTGGCCGTGGCCGGTCTGCACGGGCACGACCGACTTGACCACGCCGACGCGGGCGCCGCCGATCCGCACCTCGTTGCCCTTGACCAGCGCGTCGGCGTTGGGCACGCGCGCCTTGAGGTTGTAGGTGGAGACGAAGGGCAGGCCGTTGTTGGCGTTGTAGGCGAGGAAGACGGCGACGATCACGACCAGCACCGTCACCGCGCCGACGATCACCGGACTGCTCGCCACTCCCTGTATGCCGCCGCGGTTTCTCATGGTCCGAGCAGGTAGTCGAGGAGGGCACGTTTACGGGGGGCGAGCGGCGCGGTCTTGGCGCCGAGTCGGCGGCCCTGGGCGATTTCCGGCGCTTCGGGAGTGATCAGGGTCGAGGGCGCGAGGGTCGCCGAGGGCGCTCCAGGCTGAGCCAGCGTGCCGCCCACTTCCCCGGCCTGCTGCTCTTCCTGGCGTTCGAGCAGGTCGTAGAGCTGCGTCGGCGAGAGCGAGGAGGTGCCGGCGTTCGGGCCGGTGAACTTGGCCGAGCAGCTGCTCGATTCCTCTTCGTATTCGAGGCAGTTGGTCAAGGTCACCAGGGCCCGCGTGAAGTGCCCGTACTTGTCGAAGCCGTTGTTGGCGGCGGTAGCGTTGTAGATCAGTTCGACGAGGCCGTCGAAGCCCTTCGTTTCCCTGGTGCTGGCGAAGAACTTGGCGAGCCAGGTCGTCGGCGTCACGCCGGTCTGGGCGAGCGCCGTCGTCTTGCGCACGACCGGGTCGGCGGCGCGCAGGGTCGGCCCGGCTTCTTCGCCGGTGGCGCCGAGCGACTTCAGGGCCACGGTCGAGGCGGCCGAGAAGGGGGTGAGCAGGCGGGTGGCTTCGGTGAACGAGGGCGCCGCCTTGCCGAGCGAGACGAAGGTTGGCGTGGCGGCATCGGAGAAGCCGCCGAGGCTGCGCATCGTCGCGCGGAACTCGCGCAGGAAGGCGGGGAACTTCTGCAGCGATGCTTCCAGGTCTTCGCCGCGTTCCGTCGTCGCCTGAGCGGCAGCGCCGGAGTTGGTGAAGAAGCCGGCGAAGTGAGCGCGTTCGCGCGAGAGCGGACCGAGGATCTGTTCGGAGTCGGAGGCGAGCTTGGTGAGCTGGTCGCGCTGGGAGTTGAGGATGCCGAGCAGCCGGTCGACGTCGCGCAGCGCCGGGTTGGCGCGCTTGACCGCGGCTTCGATGTCGGAGCCGCGGCCGGCCAGCCCGGCACCGAGTTCATTGAAGATCAGGCGGAAGCGCTGCGCGTAGGGCAGTTTGTTGATGTCGTTGATCAGGTCGGGGTCGACGCTGGTGCTGTTGTTCTCCAGCGGCAGCAGCAGCTGGCCGGCACCCGGTTCCCCCTGCGGGATCTTTTTCAGCGGCGGCGCCGGGGGCGAGCCCGGCGCCCGCGGCAGGGTCGGGCGGCAGTCGACGAACTTCTCACCGATCAGCGACTGTGGCCGGATCAGGCAGGTGGCGTCGCTGCGGAAGTCCTGGAAGCCCGGGTCGGTGATCTCCATGACGATCGCCGCCTTGCCGTCGGCCGCGCGCGGCTTGCCTTCTTCGTAGGAGTCGACCTCGCCCGGCAGGGTGACCGTCACTTCCTTGATTTCGCCGACGTTGGCGCCGGCGACCCGCACCTGCTCGCCCTTGACCATGAAGCCGCCGTTGTCGAAGATCGCCCGCACGACGTATTCGCCGCCCCCGCCACCGCCGGAGGCGAGCAGCACGACGGCGACGATCGCCGCGGCCACGAGGGCTCCTATCGCGATCGATCGCCTCATGGTCCCGGGGGCGCGTCGTCGGGGTTGCATTCGGAGGTCGTGACGCCGGACCCGCTGAAGGGCGGTTCGACGAAGGGGCTGGAGCCGTCGGCGGCGGGCTGGCTCGCCCCGCCGGGGCAGGGGCGGCGCACTCCCGCTTCACTGCCGTAGGCGTCGTACTGTTCGGAGGTCTTGATCGGTTCCAGAGCGGAGCCGTTGCCGGTGTATTTGAAGATGTTGAGGCCGCTGAAGCTGCCGCGCACGTAGTGGCCGTTGCCGTCGTAGGGGGCGCTGACCTGGCCGAGGCGGGCGAAGCCGTTGAAGAGGTCGGGCGTGTAGGCGCGGATGAAGTCGAGGTTGGGCTGGAAGGCCGCGATCGCGGCTTCGGAGTGCGGGAAGGCCTTCGAGGCACGCTGCTGCACGGTGGGCAGCGCGGCGAGCAGTTCGCCGGCGTCGTTGGCGAAGCCCTTGCGACGCACGGTCAGCCGCAGGTTCTTGAAGACGGGCACCGCCCTGGAGAGGACCGGACGCAGTTCGGAGAGGAAGGGGGCGAGTTCCTTGGTCGACGTCCCCGACGCTTCGATCAGCGGTTCGACGTCGTCGAGCGCGGCGCGCAGGTTGACAAAGGTCGTGTTGGCCTGGCGGAAGGTCGGCGGCAGCAGCTGCAGGCTGCGGCTGAGGGCAGCGTTCTGGCTGGCGATCGCGCCGAGCGCGGTGTTGGCGTTGCCGATCGCGCTGGAGAGCTCGGTGCTGCGTTCGGAGACCGCCGTGCCGAGCCTGCTGGAGCTGACCAGGAAGCGAGCGAAGAGCCGTTCGTCGGCGTTGAGGTCGTGGGCGAAGGCGCCGGCGCGATTGAAGCCGACGCCGAGGTATTTGAAGGTTTCGTTCGCCTCCTTGCCGACCCCGGCGTAGTTCTCGGCGTTGCCCTTGATGAACTCGGCAAGGGCGCGGCGCACCGGGGTGGGGAAGGTGTTGAAGAGCTGGTCGATGTCGACCGGCGTCGTGGTCGAGGCCAGGCCCAGGGTCGCGTCTTCCTTCAGCGACGGGTTGCTGTTGGGACCGGGACTGATCGAGACGTAGTGGTTGGCGACGCCCGAGAGGGAGGTGGCCCGGATGGTCGCCGTGGTGCCTTCGTGCAGTTCCTGTTCGACGCTGACCACGACCTTGGCGAGGTTGTCGTCGGTCAGTTCGATGCTTTCCACCGAGCCCACCGGCTGGCCGCCGATCAGCACCTGGTTGTCGGGCACCAGCTGGCTGGCGTTCTGGAAGAGGAGGTTGTAGCGGTGTTCGCCGCTGCCGCTGAAGAAGATCACCCAGGCGAGCACGAGAACGGCCAGGGCGAGCACCGCGATGACCGCCATGCGGGCGGGCGAAATGCCCCGGCTTTGCGCCGGGCTGGTGTCCTCGCCTGAAGCATTGGCAGCCACGAATCGTCGCTTGCGGCTCCCCCGGCCTCCGATCCGGTGGAACGGCCGCAGAATCGTATCCGAGCGACCTGCCGCAACCAGCGTGCCTTGCAGGTACTTAACTGGAATTCAACGCGCTACTCTGGGCACGGAGGCGGGTTTGGGGAACCCGGAGGCGCTAGGGCCAAATTCGACCTAGGAGCTGAGTCAATGCGCATTCGTCTTACCCTTGTTCTCGCCGTCGCGGTGTGCGCCGCGGTGCTGATCGCCGGCGGCGCCGCTGCCGTCCAGTCGCCGACGCTGCAGGGCCCCGACGGCAACACCCAGAGCATCGCTGTCGGCTACAAGCCGACGAAGCTCTCCAAGAAGACGCCGGAACCGATCACGCTGGAAGTGAAGACGGCGACCGGTACGACCAACCCGGCCGCCAACAACGGCGCCCCGATCCCGGCCGTGCAGGCGATCGTCGACTTCGCCAAAGGGACCCAGATCTTCAGCAAGGGCTATCCGACCTGCGACGCCGCCCTGCTGCAGAACACCTCGACGGAAGCGGCGCTGGAAGCGTGCAAAAAGGCCCAGATCGGCAGCGGGATCGGCACCGCCGACCTCGTCGTCGGCACCAAAATCTTCCCGGTGACGACGACGATCACCGCCTTCAACGGCAAGCCCGAAGGCGGCAAGCCGGTGATCCTCCTCCACACCTACAGCCAGACACCGGTGCAGACCACGCTCGTCCTCGTCGGCGTCGTCCGCAACCTCAACAAGGAAGGCTACGGCCCGCGCCTCGACGTGACGATCCCCCTGATCGCCGGTGGCCAGGGCGCGATCACCAGCTTCCAGGTGAAGATCGCCAAGAAGTTCCGCTACAAGGGCGAGCTGCGCAGCTACGTCAGCGCCACCTGCCCGACGAAGACGATGAAGTCCCGCGGCCAGTTCGTCTTCCGCGACGGCCAATCGCTGACCCCGACGGTCAAGCAGGCCTGCGCCCAGAAGCCCGAAGCGAAGAAGAAGTAGCGCGGCGACGCTGCCGCGGCTAGATGACGTGCCTCATCACGTTCCGAACGCCGTGAGATAGATCCGGGCCCACCGAGAGGCTGTGGGTGTTGACGCCTACGACCTCAAGGAGGACCCGGATGCAGCACCGTAATGCCCCGCTCACCCCGAACGGCAGGCGCCGCT
>CAZQET010000185.1:0-3096 GCA_964591825.1 uncultured Conexibacteraceae bacterium | reverse complement strand
ACGCCGACGATGTCGTCGCAGAATGGCGCAAGGCAGGGCTGGCGGTCACCGACCCCGAAAACAAGCCGTGGGGAAAGTACGAGGGGGAGCACGTCGATCCCGACGGCAACATCATCCGCTTCGGCTCGCCGAACGTCGACTGAGGCCTCACTCTCGACGTTCAGGCATGGCGGGCAAGTTCTGAACCCGCAGCTGCCCCCGGGCCACCATCTTTCCGTCGTCCACGCGCTCGATTTCGATGAGCCAAATCTGCTGCGTCCGGCCGGTTTGAATCGGCGTCCCGGTGGCGCGCACGCGCCCGGTCCGATGAGGGCGGAGGAAGTCGGTGGAGTTCGCGACGCCGACCACAGCCAGCTCGCCGGTGATCTCGCGGGCAGCCATGGCCGCGCCATGACTGCCGACCGACTCCACCACGGAGGCCCACACGCCGCCATGGACGATCCCATAGCCCTGATGGTGTCGCTCGTCGATGTCGATGTATGCCACCACCCGCTCGGGTGACAGCTCCTCGATCCGCAGCCCCACTGCGCTGTCCCATCCCGGCTGCGGTTCCATCAAGTGCCTCCTGCTCGGCTCGGGCGGCAAATCGTAGGGCCGCCTCTTTCTCGGTCCCCATACTCTTCTTTGCTGACCGAGTAGCGCCAGAAGGGAGACACGTGATGGGTCGCAAGGCTTCGATTGAGCTCGTCTTGGACTGCCGTGATCCGAAAAACCTCGCGGCCTTCTGGCGCGAGGCGCTCCACTATCGAGACCATTACGCCGACGCCGACCTGGTCGTACTCGTTCCCAAGGAGGGCACCGCATCACCGCTTCTGCTGCAGCGGGTCCCCGAACCGAAGGCGGTCAAGAACCGCATGCACCTCGACATCGTCGTCGAAGACATCGCAGGCGAGGTACACCGGCTGGACGCGCTCGGGGCACAGCGCATCGACCACGACGTGCAGAACGTGGGGGGAACCCGATGGGTGAGAATGTCGGACCCCGAGCTGAACGAGTTCTGCGTCTCCACCGGCATCGAGTGGTGAGGGCCAGACGCCGGCCCTGCATCGTCGGGGCGGAGCGGTCGGCCGGCTCTTGCTACACCGCCGGCTTCAGCGAGTAATCCTCAGGGGCAGGCGCCGTAGGGATCGATCGGAGTATCAGCGGCGCCCGTCAACACCCACGAGTTGGAGGCTTCGTTCATGTAGGCCGCCGGACAGGGGTCGGCGATCGCGATGAGGTCCTCGTTGGCGCAGACGCCTGCTTCGTTGATGCACGTCATGGCCTGGTGCCCCAGCGCGTAGCCAGGACACGCGAACTGAAAGCCTGGTGCGGAGTAGGCAGTCAGGTAGGCGATCGCGGCCGCACAGCCGTCTGCCGTTGCCGCGCCCTTGGCCGGCAGGACGTTTGATGGTGCGGGTGGCGGCGGAGGCGGCGCGGGTGCCGGCGCGGGTGCCGGCGCCGGAACCGTCGTGGTGGTCGCGGGAGGGGGCGTGGTCGTCGTGGTGGTCGTCGGAGGAACGGTGGTGGTCGTCGTCGGAGGCGGCGCCTGGGTCGTCGGCGTCGACGCCACGGTCGACAGCGAGGTGGTCGGCACCCCGGACGCGCCCACGCCGGTCCCGATGCCGTCGAAGACGACCAGGAAGAGGGACAGCAGCAGGATCACGCCGCCGAACAAGACGGTGCGGTCGCTCACGCGCCCGCGACGGCCCTGTGCCACATCCGGTCCCACATCCCCCTCTTTTCTGCCCGCACTGATGCGGCCAATACGATTCTCGGAGTTGATGGGACGACATGGAATAGTCCGAAAGGACCTGTTGGGCCTGCGTTGGCATCATTTGGTAAATATGGCCTACGCGACCTCGCGCAGCGTGGTAACGGTCGCGACGCGTGCACATGCCGATCACGGCAGGGGCGGGGCAAACTGGTCGCATGGGTGACACGGTCCTCTATCAACTCGAAGACAACGTGGCGACGATCACGTACAACCGTCCCGACGTGCTCAATGCCATCAACGGCGAGATGCGCCGAGACCTCAACGCTGCATTCTCACGGTTCCGCGACGACGAGGACGCCTGGGTCGCCATCGTCACGGGCGCGGGACGGGCCTTCTGTGCCGGTGGGGACCTGCGAGACGGAGCGGGATCCGTGGGTGAGTTCGCCGGAACGTTCTGGGAGAAGCCGACGATGAACTCCTTCGAGAGCGGCTGGGAGATCTTCAAACCGGTCATCGCAGCAGTGAACGGCCACTGCCTCGGTTACGGGCTCACCCTTGCGAGCTGGTGTGACTTCGTGCTCGCCAGCGACCGGGCCGAATTCGGCCTGCCGGAGGTCAACCTCGGGATGCCGGCGATCGTCGCATCGATCCGCCTGCCGCAACGGATCAACTGGGCCGACGCCATGGAGCTGCTACTGACCGGCGAACGCGTCGATGCGGCGCGCGCCGAGGCGATGGGTCTGGTCTGGAAGGTCGTCCCCCATGACGCGCTGCTCGACGAGGCGCACGAGCTGGCGGCTCGGCTGCTCAAGGGAGCGCCCTTGGCGCAGCGGGTCATGAAGGAAATGGCGATGCGGACGCGCCACATGGCGACGGTGGAAGCGATTCGATTCGGCGAGACGATGCGGCTCGTCGCCGGGCGCACCCAAGACGCGGCCGAGGGGATCGAGGCCGCCGCCGAACGGCGCCCCCCGCGCTGGACCGGCCACTAGGAGGATCGGTTTCGGCCTGGAGGGATGCGGTCCGGCCCCGGAAGCGAGTAGTGCGAAGCTGACGGGGTGGCCACCATCAGAGAACTCCGCGACGACGACTGGGACGACTGGCACGCGCTGTGGACGGAATATCTCGACTTCTACCGCGCCACGCTGAGGGAGGAGACGGGTCGGGCCACCTTCGAGCGGATGTGCGAAGGGCGCGACGGCCTGTTCGGGCTGCTCGCGCTCGATGAGTCGGGCCGCGGGATCGGGATGGCGGACTGCGTGCTGCATGCGACGACCTGTTCTCGACTGCCCACGTGCTTTCTCGCAGACCTCTTCGTCACACCGGCGGCTCGGGGCCAGGATCTCGTACGGGCGCTGCTCGTGGCCGTCAATGAACAGGCGACGGCACGGGGCGCCGGG
>CAZQET010000184.1:0-1553 GCA_964591825.1 uncultured Conexibacteraceae bacterium | reverse complement strand
CGTAGGGGGTAGAAGCGGGAATATCGGGTCACCGAGGGTCCTGCGAATACAACCCGAAAGGACAGCGAGATGAGAGTGATGGCGATCGTCAAGGCGACTGCGGACTCCGAGGCGGGCGTGATGCCCAGCGAGGAGCTGCTTGCCGAGATGGGCAAGTTCAACGAGGAGATGGCCGAGGCCGGGGTGATGGTGGGAGGAGACGGCCTGCGCCCGAGCTCTCAGGGCGCCCGGGTCAGCTTCGGCGGCGACGGCGAACGGACCGTGATCGACGGTCCCTTTCCCGAGACCAAGGAGCTGATCGCCGGCTTCTGGCTGATGCAGGTGGACTCCTTCGAGGAGGCGGTGGAGTGGATCAAGCGCTGCCCCAACCCGCATAGCGAGCCGGGCGAGATCGAGATTCGCCAGATCTTCGAGGCGGAGGACTTCGGCGAGGAGTTCACGCCGGAGCTGCGCGAGCAGGAGGAGCGCGTTCGGGCGGAGGCCGAGCAGAACCGGTGAGGTAGGCGTCAGCCGCCGCCGGGGAGATCCCCCAGCACGTACTCGAGCAGCTCGCGGCCGTGGTCGGAGCCGACGGCGACGTCGTCGGCGCTGATCCGGACGCGGTGCAGCGACTGCATGCGCAGGACGTCGCCGTCGGTGCGGCTGTTGGGGAAGACGCCGGCATAGGAGACTCCCAGTCGCTCCAGGTGGTCGGCGACCAGGGCGGTTGCCGGGCTCTCCAGCGGCAGGTCGACGTAGACGGCGTCCAGCCCACGGCGATGGAAGAGGTGGCGGCGCTCGGCGCCGAGCGCCTCCTCCAGGTCGGCGCCTGGAGTCGTGACGGTGATCATGGCCAGGTTGTGATCGGCGTCGACTTCGACGTGGAGTTCGGTTCGTTCGGGTAGTTCGGCGTCGGCCGGCGGGTCGGCGAGAGTTCCGCGCAACTCGCACAGCTTCAGGGTCCGGCGAATGATCTCGTGGTGGCGCTCGGGCGCGTAGACCGGGCGCTCGTGGCCATCGTTCAGCTTCGCGTAGAAGAGAGCCGCCGACTGGCGGACGGGACGGCGCTCGGTCGCCGCGTCATTGGAGACGGTGGCCGGGATCCAGCCGAGCAGGAAACCGGTCTCGTGCGCGCCCAGCTCGATATTGGCGCGCTGACTGTATGGGTGCGCGGCGGTCGCCTCGCTGAACATGCCCGCCAGCCCCTGTTCACGGCCCCAGTCCATCAGGTGGCGCTTGGTGCGGGTGAAGAGGTGCTGCCCCCGAGCGGCGGGCATCGTCACCGCCTGTCCGGAGTGGGCCACCGCGTCGCCCGCTGCCGCGAGGCTCATCCCTTCGTGGCAGAGCAATTCGCCCTCGGTCGACTCGGCCACGCAGGAGACGTAGGTGCCGGCGGCCAGCCGCGCCGACACCTCGGCAGGGTCATAGACCCAGCGCACGTCGTAGCTGTCGCCGTAGGCCGCCCGGATCGCCTCGCTCAGCACCCCACCCTCATCGGGGCGCAGGAATCGAAACGTCGCCTCCATGCGTGCACCATCTCAAACTCCCTGGACTTGCTCAGACAGAGGAGGGGG